>NZ_JACJFX010000020.1:0-58562 GCF_014164675.1 Propioniciclava sp. MC1683
CTACCGAGGCGTCACGAAGAACGACAACTGGCTCCACCAACGAGTCGCGGCGATCAACCTCCGCCGCCTCCTGAACCTCGGCCTCAGCTTCGGCAACACCGGCTGGGCGATCGCCTGACCAGCCCCGGAACGAGCTTGAACACCAACCACACGGGTCCACCACGACCCTCAGACAAGCGCGACGACCCCGCTGTCGCACTCAACTGCGCTGACTCACACTCGCGGCTCGACAGCCGCGGCGGCGTCCCACCCGCCACCCACGTCCAACCCGCCGTCAGATAGACGCCTTGTTCAGCAGGCTCCTAGGGGTCAGCCGCGCAGCCGGTACCCGCGGAACAGCACGGCGTGCGCGGTGCCGAGCGCGCGACCCTGGCCCCGCAGCATCTCGGGGATGAACTCGACCGGCTTCGGGTGTTCGGGCAGGTCCGCGAGGTAGGCCCGGTGGGCACCCAGGGACCCCACGGCGGCGGCCACGTCGGCCTCCGCCAGCCCGACGCCGTGCGTGGGGCGGTCGGAGCCGTGGACCAGCAGCCAGGTGGGCCCCCACTTCGGCAGCCCCTCGTCGGTGGCCAGCTCGGGGAACACCCACGTGTTGTCGGCGTCGCGGCAGGCGTCCAGCGTCGCCAGCCCGGCGGCGCGGTGGTCGGCCTGGTTGAGGCCCCAGGGTGCCTCGACGTCCCAGCTGCCGGTGACCACCACGTCGGGCCGGAACTGCCGGATCACCCGGGCGATGTCGCGGCGCAGCCCGAGCGTGGGTTCCAGCATCCCGTCGGGGTGGTCGAGGATGGTCAGCTGGTCGACGCCGACCGCGGCGCAGGCGTCCTTCTGCTCGCGGGCGCGCAGCGGCCCGACGACCTCGGGCGGTGACTGCATGCCGGCCTCGCCGGAGGTGAGCAGCAGGTAGGCGACCTCGACGCCGCGGGAGGTCCAGTGGTGGACGGCCGCCGAGGCGCCGTACTCCATGTCGTCGGGGTGCGCGACCACGCAGAGGACGCGGGTGAAGTCCTCGGGCAGGCGTTCGATGGCGGGCGCTGTCATGCGCGCAGCCTAGGTGCACCTGGCCCCGCTGCGGGAGAGGGCAGACCTCAGCCCCGCGGCGTCCACCCAGCGACCGAAGACGGGACCGCCCCCCTCGAGCTGGCGAGCGGCCGCGAAGGGGAGTTCGACGGGGTCGAAGCCGAGGTCGTCGAGCAGGGCGGCGACGGCCGCCCGCGCCTCGACGTCGTCGGACGCCGCGGCCACGGCCCGGCGCTCGGCGTGGCCGGCGGGGCGGGCGTCGGTCTCCATGTCGTGGTAGCCGAGGTGGTTCAGGGACTTCACCAGGCGCATCGCCGGGTTGAGGGACTGGACCCAGTGGCTGCTGGAGGGGGCGTCCTCGACCTCGTCGTGGCTGCCGTCGACCGGGTACCAGTGGTTCATCGCGTCGATGACGACCTTGCCGGACAGGGCGGGCAGGTCGACGGTGGTGGCCTTCGAGATCGGGACGGCGAGCACGACGATGTCGGCGCCGGCGACGACTTCCGCCTCGGGCACCAGGCGGGCGCCGGGCAGCATGGTCTCGACGATGAGGGACTGCATCGGTCGGGTCGGGCTCGCGGAGATGAGCACGTCCCAGCCGGACGCCAGCGCGAGGCGTCCGAGCGTCGTGCCGACCTTGCCGGCGCCGATGATCCCGAGTCGCTTGTCCACGTGGGCCCCAACGCCTCCACCCGTCGGGGCATTCCCGGCCGCGGGCAACCGGCTACCGTGGAGGTGACCCCGAACGTCAAGGAGCCTCCATGCGTCGGTTCACCCGACTCACCCTCGCACTGTTCCTCACGCTCGCCTTCGTGCTCGGTGTGGCGCCACGCGCCCAGGCCGACGACGACACCCCCCGCGAGTGGCGGATCACCCGCTACGACGCCCGCGTCGACGTCGCGGCCGACGGCCTGAGCACCGTCCGGATCGAGTTCGACTTCCACTTCGGCCGCAGCGCCGGGCACGGCCCGTTCGTCACGCTGCCGACCCAGCAGCGCGTCGAGGGCAACCCCGACCAGTGGCGGATGGTCGACATCACGCTCGGCGAGGTGACCAGCCCCAGCGGCGCGCCCGCCGAGACGTACGTGACCACCGAGGAGGGCAACCGGGTGATCCGGATCGGTCGCGAGGGCACTCGCGTCGACGGCACCCAGACCTACGTCATCAACTACACCGCGCGCGGCCTGCTGGCGCCGCGGCACGCGACCAGCGGCGTGGACGAGTTCAACTGGAACGTCATCGGCACCGGTTGGCAGGTGCCCATCGACGATGTCACCACGACCGTCACCGGCCCGGTCGGGATCACGCGCGTGGCGTGCTTCGAGGGGCGGCGCTTCGACCAGCCCTGTGAGGCGACCTCGGACGCCTCGACGGCCAGCTTCCACGCCTCCGGCCTCGAGCCGGGCCAGGGCGTCCAGGTCGTGGCCGGCTTCCCGGCGGGCACGTTCGTCGGCGCCGAGCCGCGGATCACCAAGCGCTACCACGTCGGCAACGTCATGCCCGTGACCCCCCTGTCGGTCGGCCTGACCGCCGCCATGACGGTGCTGGGCATCGGCGCGGTCCTGCTCAAGGCGCGGCGCTGGTCGCGCGACGAGGTGTACCTGGGCCTGACCCCGGGCGTCCGGCCGGCGCCGGGCGAGCAGGCCCGCGTGGGCCTGTCCGCCAAGCAGGCCCCCGTGGCCGTGCAGTTCACCCCGCCGCAGGGCGCCCGCGTGGGCGAGGTCGGCGTCCTGCTCGACACCCGGGCCGACAACGTCGACGTGACCGCGACCATCCTCGACCTGGCGGCCCGCGGGCACTACCAGATCGTCGAGGAGGGCAAGCACTGGCGGTTCGTGAAGCGGCAGAGCGCCGACGAGCTGACCCGCGCCGAGAAGCACATCGTCGACACCCTGTTCAAGCGGGGGAGCTCGGTCACCACGAAGGACCTGCGCGACAAGCGCTACCACAAGCTCCTGCCCGGGGCGCGCGAGAAGCTGAGCGACCGCGTGGTCAAGGACCTGCACTGGTTCAAGGGCAGCCCCCAGGCGGCGCAGGGCCTCGCGCTGGCCGGGGCGATCCTGCTCGTGCTGTCGGGCATCGCCGTCGGTGCCGTGCTCGGCTTCGCGTTCGGCCTCGGCCTCGTCGGCCTGGCCCCGGTCATCGCCGGCCTCGTGCTCGCGCCGCTGGCGTTCAAGGCCGGACGCCGCACCGCCGAGGGCTCGGCCGTGCTGGCCCAGTCGAAGGGCTTCGAGCTGTACCTCCGCACCGCCGAGGCCGACCAGATCAAGTTCGAGGAGGGCGTCGACGTGTTCTCCCGCTACCTGCCGTGGGCCACGATCTTCGGGGTGGCCGACCGCTGGGCGAAGATCTTCGAGCAGCTCGCCGCCGAGGGTCGCTACACGCCGCACGACGACTGGTACGTGGGGCACAGCCTCTACCAAGGGGCCTACTTCTCCTCGGCGATGAACGACCTCTCCCACACCCTGAGCGAGTCGATGCAGCAGGCCGTCTCGGCCCAGACCGCGGCGACGGCCGGGTCCTCCGGCGGGTCCGGCTTCTCCGGCGGCGGCGGCTTCGGTGGCGGTGGCGGCGGGGGCTGGTGAACCCGTGACGGCGTCCGAGATGCTCTTCACCACCCGTGACCTGCTGGTCGGGGTGGCCACGGCGTCCCTGCAGATCGAGGGCGGGGACCGCAACAACAACTGGTACGACTGGGCGCAACTCCCCGGCACGATCGCCGACGGGTCGACCCCGCTGCGGGCCACCGACCACTGGAACCGGTGGCGCGAGGACACCGACCTGATGGCGTCGCTCGGCCTGCAGACCTACCGCATGTCGGTGGAGTGGTCGCGCATCGAGCCGCGCCCCGGCGAGGTGGATCGCGGGGTCCTCGACCGGTACCGCGAGGAGGTCGCGGCCGTCCGCGCCGCCGGGATCGTGCCGCTCGTCACGCTGCACCACTTCAGCCACCCGTCCTGGTTCGCCGGGCTGGGCGGCTGGACGGCCCCGCACGCGGTCGACCGGTTCCTGCACCTCGTCGACGTCGTCGTGGACGCCCTCGGTGACCTCGTCACCGACTGGGTCACGATCAACGAGCCGAACGTGTACGCGGTGCAGTCGCACCTGTTCGGCGAGGGCCCGCCCGCCCACCGCGACTGGGGCGCGGCGCGCGCGACCCTGCGCCACATGGCGATCGCGCACTGCCGGGCCTACCACCGCATCCACGACGCCCAACCGGACGCCCGCGTCGGCTTCGCCCACCACGCGCGGGTCTTCGCGCCGCTGGACCCACGCAACCCGTTCCACCGGGCGGTCTCGGCGCTGGACCGGGCCCTGTTCCAGGACCTCCTGGCCGACGCCATGCTCGGCGGCCGCTTCACCCGCCTGCTCGGACGCCAACCCGCCGACATCGCACCCGGCCGCTACTACGACTACCTGGGCCTCAACTACTACGCCCGCAGCGCGGTGAAGGGGCTGGCCGACGGGACGTTCCCCGGCGCGCCGGTCAACGACCTGGGCTGGGAGGTCTACCCGGCCGGCCTGGTCGAGGTGGCCCGCGACCTGCACGAGCGGTTCCCGGCGCCCATCTGGGTGACCGAGAACGGGACGGCGGATGCCGCCGACGCCTTCCGGAGCCGCTACGTGTACGAGCACCTGGCGGCGATGGCGTCCAGCGGGTTGCCGTTCGCGCGCTACTACCACTGGTGCTTCGTCGACAACTGGGAGTGGCGCGAGGGCGAGGACCCCCGCTTCGGCATCGTCGCCCTGGACTACGAGACCCAGGAGCGCACCGTGCGTGACTCGGGGCGGTTCCTGGCGGCCGTGATCCGCGACGGCGGGGTGTCCCGCGCCACGTACGAGGAATTCGTCGCCGGGCAGACCTACCCCAGCGGCCCGCGGTAACCCCGGAGCGAGAGCACCCGGCGCATGCCGAGTGACTCGTAGAGGGTGATCGCGGGGGCGCGGTCGTCCTCGACCGTGAGGTGCACCTTGCCCGGGTTGCCGGACGCCGCCAGCAGCCGGGCGAGCCCACCGAGCAGGCCGCGGGCCAGGCCGAGCCCGCGATACCCGGCGTCCACGGCCATGAAGTCGATGTAGGCGTGGCCGTCGTCCTGGAGTTGGCCCGAGGCGTACCCCACCACGGCCCCACCGCGGTCGACCACCAGGGTCGTGTGTCGGGTGAGCAGCTGCGCGGTCGTGGCATAGGTGTTGGGGAACTCGGACCCGTGCAGTGCCGCCAGCGCGGGCAGGTCGTCCTGCGTCGCGAGCCGGACGCCCTCGGTCGACGGCCAGTGGGTGATCGCGTCGGCGGCCACCGCGTAGGCGTGGTTGACCTTGGTCGCGCGCCAGCCCAGGTGCTCGCCGAGGTCGGCCATGCCGGTGTTCGCGATGTCGCCGCTGAACTCGAACTCGGTGATGCCGGCCGGGCACTGGGCGGCCACCGCACGCACCAGGGCCTCGCCCACCTCGACGAACGTTCCTTCGGCGGCCCACGGGCCGTGGACCCAGGCGCGGCCGACCTCGGTGTCCCACTCGGCCAGCGCGGCCGCCGTCAGCGTGCCGTCGCGCCGGATGACGCGTGCGGTGTCGAGCCACGGCTGGTCGAGGCCCTCGAGCTCGGCCTCGATCCCGGCCGCCTCGTCGCCGAGGTACGCGGTGGCCGAGGCCGGGGAGGCCTGCTGGGCGACGATGAAGGCGAGCAGCTCGCCGCGGTCGGTGGTCGCGATGGGTTCTGTCACGCCCCCCATCGTGGCAGGGTGGGCCCCATGTGCCGCAACATCCGCCCGCTGTTCAACTTCGAACCGCCCGCGTACCCCGACGAGGTGCACGAGGCGGCGCTGCAGTATGTCCGCAAGATCAGCGGCATGACCAAGCCGTCGCTCGCCAACACCGCCGCCTTCGAGGCGGCCGTGGCCGAGGTCGAGGCCGCCACCCAGCGGCTGGTCGACTCGTTGACCACGTCGGCCACCCCGAAGGACCGCGACGTCGAGCGCGAGAGGGCCAGGGCCCGCAGCGCCGCCCGCTTCGGTACCGCCTGACCCGTCAGAGCAGACCCATCACCGTCGGCAGCCACAGCGAGATCTGCGGCACGAAGACGACGATGAGCAGGCCGAAGAACAGGGCCACCAGGAACCAGGCGAGTTTGGCCACGACCGGTTCGATCTTGAGCCCGGCGACGCGGGCACCGACGAACAGGACGTTCCCGACCGGTGGGGTGATCACGCCGACCGACAGGCTGTAGACGATCATCGTGCCGAAGTGCACCGGGTCGATCCCGAAGGTCAGGACGATCGGCAGGAAGATCGGCGTGAAGATCAGGATCGCCGGGGTCGGGTCCATGAACGTGCCGACGATCAGCAGGATCACCATCATGATCATGAGGATCACGTTCGGGTTCTGCGACAGGCCGAGCAGTCCGTCCGACACGATGCGGGGGATGTGCCCCAGCGACATGACGAACGACAGCACCGTCGACACCGCGACCAGCAGCATGACGATCGCGGTCGTGCGGGCGGCCTCCATGAAGATTCCGGGGAGGTCCTTGATCTTCACCTGCCGGTAGATGAAGCCGAGCAGCAGGCAGTAGACGACGGCGACGGCCGACGACTCGGTCGCGGTGAAGAAGCCGGCCAGGATGCCGCCGACCACGATCACGATCATGAGCAGCGACGGGACGGCCCGCCAGATGGTCAGCAGTGCCAGCCCCACCGTGGGGCGCTCGGTGCTGCGGCTGCCGCCGTAGCGCATGCCCAGGAAGCCGACCACGACCATGCAGGCCACCACCCAGACCAGGCCGGGGCCGACCCCTGCCAGGAACAGGGCCGCCACCGAGGTCGACGACACCAACGAGTACACGATGAACGTGTTCGATGGCGGGAGGAGCATGCCCGCCGGCGCGGAGGCGACGTTGACGGCCGCGGCGAAGTTGCGGTCGTACTTGTCCTCGCGCATGCGGGGGGTCATGACTGTGCCGATGGCGGCGGCCGCGGCGACGGCGGCACCCGACACGGCGCCGAACAGGGCGTTGGCCAGCACGTTGGTGTGGGCCAGCGAGTTCGGCATCCGGCCGACGAGCACCTTGGCGGCGTCGATGAGCCGGCCGGCGATGCCGCCCTGGTTCATCAACACCCCGGCGAGCACGAAGAACGGGATCGCCAGCAGGGTGAAGCTGTTGATGCCGGTGAACATGCGTTGCGCCGAGACCAGCGCCGCGCGGTCGTAGTCGAGCAGCACCATGAGGGCGCCGAAGCTGGACAGCCCGATGCCGACCGCGATCGGGATGCCCAGGATGATGGAAACAGCGATGCCGAGGACCAGCACGAGGCCGGCGAGCAGGATGGGATCCATGTCTCATGCCTCCTTGGGGGCGCGGGTCGAGCCCGGGGCGTCCGGGCTGTCAGGGCCGACGGGCAGGGCACCCTCGGCGGCCATCTCGTCGAGGAGTTGCTCCTCCTCGCTGGCGGGGAAGGGTGGCTCGGCACCCGAGGCGATGTTGATGATGTGCTCGATCGCGAAGATGATGATGATCACGCCCGCGACGGGGAGCACGTAGTACATCTGGCCCAGGGTGAGGAAGTCGAGCGCGGACAGCCGCTGGTTGCTGGCGCCGCCGCTGGCGCGGATGCCGCCGTAGACCATGAGCGTGGCCGCGAAGAAGATGATCGCCACCTGCACGAACAGGCTGACCGCCTTGGTCGCGCCGCCCAGGCGGGTGGCGATGAAGTCGACCGCGATGTGGCCGCGCTCGCCGAACAGGAAGGCCGCGGCGAACAGGCCCAGCCACACGAAGATCATGCGGGACGCCTCGTCGGTCCACGCCTGGGGCCGGCCGAGGACCAGCCGGGCGAACACCTGCCAGACGACCACGATGACCAGCGCGGCGAACAGCACCACGCAGATCCACTTCAGCGCCGTCATCAGCGCACGGGTGAGGGTTCTCATGAGGTCGACACCTCCCGGGTCCGTTCGTAGATGGACTTCTGCACGTCGCTGGTCAGCAGCGACTCGGCCAGCGGCGTGAGCCGCTCGTCGAAGGCGGCCGTGTCGATCTCCTCGAAGGTGGCACCGCCGGCCGTGCAGCCGTCGATCGCCTCCTGCGTCGACTGGCCCCACAGCTCGGTGAAGTGCTCCATGCAGCGGGCCCACTCGGCGTCGAAGATCGGGCGCACCTCGGCGGGCAGGTCATCGAGCATGGACGCGCTGGCCACCATGTAGTCGATGCCGACCAGGTGCTTGGTGTAGGAGTACACCGGCGCCACCTCGTAGTGCTTCTGCGTCCAGTACGAGACCTCGTTGTTCTCGGCGCCGTCGAGCACGCCGGCCTGCAGGGCGGTGTACACCTCGCCGAACGCCATCGGCGTCGGGCTGCCGCCCATGGCCTCGATCATGCGCAGCATGACGGGGCTCTCCTGGACGCGGACCTTCAGCCCCCGCATGTCGTCGGGGGACGTCACGGCGCGCTTGGCGTAGATGTTGCGCTCGCCCTGGGTGAAGGCCCCGATGACGAGCAGGTTGTTGGACTGCTGCAGCGACCGGAACAGGTCGCCGCTGATGGACTCGTCGCGGACCACGCGCATCTGGTGGTCGACGTCGTCGAACACGCGCGGCACGTTGAACACCCGGAAGTCCTGGTTGATGTTCTCGAGCTGGGTGGAGGAGATGATGGCCAGGTCGACGATGTTGTTGCGCTGCAGGTTGAGGATCTCCTGCTGGGCGCCCAGCACCTCGTTGGCGAAGATGTCGATGAGGAACTCGCCGTCGGTGGCGGCCTCGAACGACTTGCTGAACGCGTCGAGGGCGAGGAAGGAGGGGTGCGTCTCTGTCTGGTTCAGGGCGAGGCGGAGGATCCGTTTCGATCCGGTTCCGGGCCCGCCCGCACAGCCGGCGAGGCTGCCCGCCAGGGCAGCGGCCAGACCCGCTGTGAGCAGGGTGCGACGGTGCATGCTCATCCTTTCCATGTTTCTTCGGGGTAGGGGTCATGGTTCAGGGGCAGGATGCCGGTCACCCTAAGCCCCGTGGGATCGCACCGCGAGTATTGCATCAAACTGGCAGTCCATTCTCAGGAATGGCAGGGTGGGCCGCATGAGCATCCCCGACCTCACCCGCCGCTCGCTGGAGGTGGCGCCCGGGCTGCTGGGCTGCGTGCTGCGCTTCGGTGACACCGCGGTGCGGCTGGTCGAGGTGGAGGCGTACGAGGGGGCCGACGACCCGGCCTCGCACGCGTGGCGCGGGCAGACCCGGCGCAACGCCACCATGTTCGAGCCCGGCGGCGGGATCTACGTCTACACGATGCACGGGCACGCCTGCATGAACATCGTCTGCGGGCCGCAGGGCACCGCCTCCGCGGTGCTGGTCCGGGCCGGCGAGGTGGTCGAGGGCCTCGACAGGGCCAAGCAGCGGCGTCCGGGCGTGCGCGAGGAGTGGCTCGCCCGCGGTCCCGGCAACCTGTGCCGCGCGCTCGGCATCACCCGCGAGCAGGACGGCACCCGCTTCGGCACCCACGGCCTGGAGCTCCTGCCCGGCAGCCCCCCGGTCGCCGTGCGCACCGGCCCGCGTGTCAACGTCTCCCGGGCCTGGGACCTGCCGTGGCGGTTCTGGGACTCCGGGTCGGCGTCCGTGTCGGCCCACAAGGCGCACCCGAACGCTCGTTAGGGTGGGGGCGTGGTCGAGGACTTCCTCATCGCGCGTAACCCCGAGCCGGGGTCGACGCTGCCGTACCTGCTGCGGATCCCGCTGCCGGGGCGTCCGGTGGTGCTCAAGGCCAAGGACACCTGGCCGCGCACCGCGAAGGTCTACTGCCACCGCGCCGAGTGGCCCGACGACGCCGAGGTCGTCGAACGGGTCCCGGTGCGGTCGTGCGTGCAGCGCGGCGCGGCCATCGACCTCGTGCTCGACCGCGGCCGCGAGAACCGTTCGCAGTTCGTGATGACCAACGCGCGCGGGCGGCAGATGATCTTCTGGCAGAGCGCGCGCACCACCAAGCAGGCGCGGCCGGGGGTGCGGACGCCGACGGCGAGGGCGTCCGGGCTGGCCAGCTTCGAGGTGCTGGTTGACGTGCACGAGCGCTATGCGTGGAAGTTCAGCGGCGAGCAGGTGACGACGGTCAAGCGTCCGCTCACCGCCGGCGACTACGCCGTCGAGCGGGACGGGCGCGTGCTGGCGGCGGTCGAGCGCAAGTCGCTGGCCGACCTGGTGGCGACCCTGACCTCGGGCAAGCTGCGCTACGTGCTGGCCGACCTGGCCGCCCTCCCGCGCGCCGCGGTCGTCGTCGAGGACCGCTATTCGGCCATCTTCGCCCTTGAGCGCGTGCGTCCGGCCGTGGTCGCCGACGGCATCGCCGAGATGGCCGTGCGCTTCCCCGGTGTGCCGATCATCTTCGCCGAGACGCGCGCGCTCGCCCAGCAGTGGACCTACCGCTTCCTCGGCGCCTGCCTGGCCGAACTGCGGGACGCCGAGGTCGGTGAGGTGCGCGTCGCCGAGTTGGCCACGGGGCCGGCCCTGCCGCGGCGGGAGCCGACGACCGCCGAGATCCGGGCGTGGGCGCTGGGCGAGGGACTGGCCGTGTCGGCGCGGGGCGGGCGGCTGCCCGCCGAGGTCCGGGACGCCTGGGAGCGCGCGCACCCCTGACCGACCGTAGGCTGGGCCCATGGCGAAGGTGGTGGCGTGCCCCGCGTGCGGCACGAAGAATCGGGTTCCGGCGGCGTCGACGGGGCATCCCCGGTGCGCCTCGTGCAAGCAGGACCTGCCCTGGCTGGTCGAGGCCGGTGACCGCACCTTCGACGCCGTCGTCGACACGCCGCTGCTGGTCGTGCTCGACCTGTGGGCGCCCTGGTGCGGCCCGTGCCGGATGATCGCGCCGATCCTGGACAAGATCGCCGTCGACTATGCCGGCCGCGTCAAGGTCGTCAAGGTTAACGTCGACGACAACCCCGACGTGTCGTACCAGTTCAAGGTGCAGAGCATCCCGCTGGTGCTGCTGCTCAAGGGTGGCCAGACCGTCGACACCCTGATGGGCGCCCAGTCGCCGCAGGCCTACCGGCAGAAGATCGACGCCGCGCTGGCCTGACCGACGGCCCCGGACGCCGTCCTCAGTGGAACCGCAGCACCTCCGCGGGCGCGCGGCGGGGTGAGCGCGTCCGACGGGCGCCCGGGGCGGGGTGGCCCAGGCCGACGAGCATGAGGACGTCCTCGTGCTCGGGGATGTCGGCGGCCGTCCGCAGCGCACGCGTGGCGGCGTTGGTGCGGCTCCAGTTGAGCATGATGTTGCCGATACCCAGGCCGTGCAGCGCCCACGAGAACGACATGGCGAACAGGCCGCCGTCGATCCACTGCTGGTTGCGCTCGCCGGCACCGGCCATCAGCCGGGTGTCGACGGTGAGCACGACGACGGCCGGGATGTCGTGTCCGAAGCCCGCCGAGCCCTGGTGCAGCGCGAGGATGCGGTCGACGTCCGCCCGCCCCAGGAACGCGTGCACGCGCGCCGCCTGCCGGTTGCACACCGACGGCGTGCGTTGGGCCAACGCGGTCGCCCGCTCGATGTCGGCCCGCGTCACCGCCTTCTCGGCGTCGAAGTGGCGCAGCGAGTAGCGGCTGGCGAAGAAACCGTCGAGCACGGCCGGGTCGAGCCCGGGCCAGGGTTCCAGCGGCACGGTCAGCACCGGGTCGCGCTCGCCCGTGGTGTTGAACCCCTCCCGGGCCGCCAGCGCCTCGCGCCCGTGGACGACCCAGGCCGGCTCGTCGGGGCCCTCTTCGGGCAGCAGGGCGGTCAACCGGTCGGCCGGCCCGGCGCCGAACCCGCCGCGCGGTTCGCGCATGGCCAGGGCCTTCTCGACGCGGTGGGAGTCCTTGGCGATCTGCGTCTCGAGGTGGCAGGCGGCGTCGTCGGCCCGCACGCTGCCCTCGGTCGGCGTCGAGTGCCGGACGTACCGCACCCAGTCGGCCAGGAACTCCCGGCCGTTCAGCACCGCCTCCCGCACCACGCGGAGGCGCCGGCCGATCATGGCCGCACTTCCACTCATGGTGCTGAGCGTACGAGCCAGTCGTCGACTTCGCGCAGCCACCGCGATTTGTCGGTGTCCGAGGCGAAGGACGCCTCGATCGAGGCCTTGGCCATCCCCGCGAGCTCGCGGTCGGTCAGGCCGTGGATGTCGCGGGCCGCCTCGTACTGGTCCACCAGCCGCGACAGGAACAGCAGGGGGTCGTCGGCCCCGAGCGCGACCTGGGCGCCGGCGTCCAACAAGGTGGTCAGGGGCACGTCGGCGAGCGTGGGGTACACGCCCAGCGACACGTTCGAGGCGGGGCACACCTCGAAGGCGACGCCGCGGTCGATGAGCCGCGCGAGCAACTCGGGGTCCTCGACGGCCCGCACCCCGTGCCCGATCCGCGTGGGTTCCAGGTGCTCGACGACCTCGGCCAGATGCTCGGGGCCACGCAACTCGCCGCCGTGCGGCACGCCGGGCAGGCCGGCCCGGCGGGCGATGCGGAAGGCGCCGTCCCACTCCTGGGTGTCGCCCTCCCACTCGTTGTTGTTCAGCCCGAACGCGCACACCTCGCCGGCCCCCTGCCCGGCGTGCCGGGCGGCCAGCCGGGCCAGCGTGCGCGCGTCGAACGGGTGGCGGATCCGGGACGCCGCGACCACGATCCCCACCTGCACCCCGGTCTCCCGCGAGGCGATGACGGCTTCGTCGCAGATGATCTCCAGGGCGGGTTGCAGCCCGCCGACCGAGTGCGCGTACGACGTCGGGTCGACCTGCAGCTCCAGGCGCCGCGAGCCCTCGGCGGCGTCCTCGGCCGCGGCGGAGCGGACGACGGTGCGGAGGGCGTCCTCACCCTGGACGGCGGCGCGCGCGATGTCGTAGAACCGCTGGAACCGGTACCAACCCCGCTTGTCAGCGGGAACGTCGAGGGCGATCGAGTCGACCAGCTGCTCGGGCAGCTCGATGCCGCGGGCGTCGGCCAGGTCGACCAGCGTGGGCACGCTCAGCGACCCGGTGAAGTGCAGGTGCAGGTGGGCCTTCGGCAGGGCGGCCAGCGCGCGAGCTTCGACGGGCTCAGCCACCGGGAACCACCATGGCCCGACCCTACACGTGGGTCTTGGCCAACGTCTCGCGCACGGCCCGGGCGACGACGGACGCCCCGGCGTCGCCCAGCGTGATCGTGTAGTGGTTCACGCCCGGCACCTCGACGAGGTCGACGCGCGGCTGGCGGGCCACCTGCGCGGCCGCCCAGTCGGCGGGGAACAGTCCGCCCGGGTCGTCGACCATGCCGCGCTCGGCGCGCAGGAAGGTCGCGTCGACGGCCAGCTCGCGCAGCGCGACCGCCGCGTCGTTGCCCGGCGTGACCAGGTCGCGGGAGTCGGCGGCCATCGCTGCGTAGGCGGTCGCCGGGTGCAGGCGTCCGTCGTCGGCGACGAGGTCGTAGTCGACGTAGGACTCGATGTCGGGCGTCCACTCGGCGAAGGCGGGGTGTGCCCGCCAGAAGGCGCGGTACTCCTCGGGGGAGGCGAAGGTGCGCGAGAGGCGTTCGGCCGCTGGGCCGAGGGTGCGGCGCAGCGACTCCTCGGGGTCGAGGGTCGGGTCGACCTGCAGCGGCAGGCCGCCGTCGACGAGCACGAGGCTAGACACGAGCTGCGGGTGGCGGTGGGCCAGGGTCAGGGCCACGTACCCGCCCATCGAGTGGCCGGAGACCACGCACCGGCCGACGCCGAGCCCGTCCAGCACGGCGGCGACGTCGTCGGCGTGCCGGGCCATGCCGTACGGACCGGGCAGGGACCGCGAGCCGCCGCGTCCGCGCAGGTCGGGGGCGACGATGCGCACGTCGGGCAGCTGCCGGGCCAGCGGGGCCCACGCGCGGTGCGACGAGGTGATGCCGTGGATGGCCAGGATGGTCGGGGTGCTGTCGTCGGCTGAGCTTGTCGAAGCCCCTTCGACAGGCTCAGGGATCCGGTCAGGCTCAGGGATCCGGTCAGGCTCGGGCTCCCACACCCCGACGTGCAGCCCGTTGGCCGCGTCGAACTCACGGAACATGACTCACTCCTTGTCGGGGCGCAGCGCGCGGGTGATGAACTCGAGGGTGTGTTCGAACACGTCCTCGGGGATGGGTGGGGCGCCGTCCTCGCCCTTCTCCTGCCACAGGATCCAGCGCATGCCGACGATCTCGCCGATGCCCATCAGCGCCCAGGCGGCGACCTCGGGGTCGAGCGGGGCGATCTCGCCGGCGTCCGACGCAGCGGCCAGCGCTCGCGTGTAGCCCTCGACGATGCGGCCGTAGTGCAGGTGCATGGCCTCGGGGGAGACGAACTCGGCCTGCCGGATGATCCGGTAGAGCTGGGGGTACTCGGTGGTGAACTCGAAGAACGCCCGGAACCCGGCCCGCTCGGCCGCCAGCCGGTCGGGCGCGTCGGCGATGGCCTGGGTCATGCGGTGGCGCAGGCGGCGGTTGAGGTCCTCGACCAGCTCGTTGAACACGGCGAGCTTGCCTTCGAAGTAGAGGTATAAGGTGCCCATCGCGACGCCGGCGCCCTCGGTGATGCGCACGATCGACGCGTCGTGGTAGCCGACCTTGCCGAACTCCTTCAGCGCCGACTCCAGGATGCGTTCGCGGGTGGCCCGGCCGCGGGCCGTGCGAGGTGCGGCACTCATGAGCCCACCCTCTCGCGCAGCGTGGCCCGGCGCACCTTGTCCAGCGAACCGTGTGGCAACTCGGCCACGAACCGTACCTCGGCGGGCACCTTGAAGCGCGCCAGCCGCTCGCGGCAGTGCTCGAGCAGCGCCACCTCGTCGACGGCGACCCCCGGACGCCGCACCACCAGCGCCAGCCCGACCTCGCCCCGGCGCTCGTCGGGGACGCCGACCACGGCCACGCGCGCCACGCCGGGGTGGGCGAGCAGCGCCTGCTCGACCTCGACCGGGGACACGTTCTCGCCCGAGGTGATGTACAGGTCGTCGATGCGGTCGAGCACCCAGTGGTAGCCCTCCGCATCGCGCCGGACCAGGTCGCCCGTGTGCAGCCACCCGCCGCGCAGGCTCTGGGCGGTCGCGTCGGGGTTGCCGAGGTAGCCCGCGAAGACCGAGGGGCCGCGCACGAGCAGCTCGCCGGTCGCCTCGCCGTCGAGCACCTCGCCGGTGACGGGGTCGGCGATGGCGCAGGTCACGTGCGGGTAGGGGACGCCTGCGGACCCGGCCCGCTCGAAGGCCAGCTCGGCGGGCAGGCAGAGCACGTTCGGGCCGGCCTCGGGCCCTCGTAGAAGGTCTCGCCGTAGGCGGCCAGGGGGCCGGTCTTGGAGTAGATGATGTCGACCTTGACCGGGGTGGTGTCCGCGGGTGCGGCGGCGCCGTCCGTGGAGCCGGCGGTACCGGGGGCCGGGGCGGGCGCTGCCGCGTTCGGTGCGCACGCGCTGAGCGTCAGTGCCAGCGCGGCCGCGCCGGCGACGAGGAACTTCTGTGTCCGCATGGGGATCCCTTCGCGACGGGGCGAATCACAAACATGAATGATGATTCAGGTATCCGTATCGTGCTGGGTCGGCGCACCCGGGTCAACCCCTGTGACGAACTCGTGACCTTCGGGCGCCTCTGCGCCGCGGCGCAGCGGGAGGCACGGCCAGGGCTTGGGTTTCCGACGCCGAGGGCTTGGGTGTTGCATGCCGAGGGCTTGGGATTCCCGTGCTCCGACAGCCAGTGAGTCACGAGGAACGCGTGGCGACGCCGGGCCACCGAGAACTGAACTCAACCGGGACTCTTCGGGGTGAGTTCCACGGTGAACCCGTGGCGAAGTCGCTCGCTTGAGGTCACTTCTCGGTTGGTGTCAAACCCAAGCCCTCGGCGCTGGGTCAGCCGCGCACGACCTGCGCGAACGCCTGGGTGACGGCGCGGCCGGAGGCGGTGATGGCGTCCATCGCCGCGGTCACCTCGGCGACCACCTCGGCGCGGCGGGGGGAGCGCCGGGACCAGTCCTCGATCAGCTCGGGCGTCGCCTCGGGGTGGAACTGGACGCCCCAGCTCGACCCCAGCCGGAACGCCTGGTTGCCGTACCGCGCGGTCCGGGCCAGCTCGACCGCCCCCTCGGGCAGCCGCACGACGACGTCGTGGTGCGACTGCGCCACCACGACCTCACCCGACAGCGCGCCCAGCACCGGGTCCTCGGACGCCGCGGGCAGCAGTTCCAGCGCGACCGCGCCCTCCTCGGTCCCGTCGGGGTGCCCGACGACCACCTGGCCACCCAGCGCGTTTGCGAGCACCTGGTGGCCCAGGCACACGCCGAGGATCGGGATGTCGATGTCGTGGGCGTCGGCGACCAGGTCGGCCAGGTCGACCAGCCACGGGTGCTCGGACGCCGAGAGGGCCGACATCGTCCCGCCCAGGATCACCAGCCCCTCGCCGATCGACGCGATCGGCGGGACGTCACGGTCCCACAGGGACACCTGCGAGAGCCGCACGCCGGCGTCCTTCAACCACCCCTCGATCGGGCCCGCCGGGCAGCGGGGGTCGAGTTGGAGGATCGTCACACGGGGGAGCCTGGCCATGGCCGCAGCCTAGTGACGGCACAATGGCGACCATGAACCGACGCGCGCCGCTCCTCGTCGCCCCGCTGGTCGCCCTGGCGGCGTGCACCAGCCCGGCCCAGCTGTCGCCGGCCCCGAGCGCCGCGTCGGGCCCGGCCGTCACCGCCGGACCCGCCACGGCGGAGGCCGCGAGCCCGAGGGCCACCCCCGCCGGCACGCCGGACCCGTTGCCGACGATCCCGCCCAAGCTGCCCAACGAGATCATCCGCACCACCTTCGAGTCGGACGCCGTGGGCAACGAGGTGGCCACCCACCAGTTCATGGGGCAGGTCGTCAGCGTGCACCTGCTGTGCGCCAGCCACGAGGGTTCGGTGGACGTGGCCCTCATGGTCGACGGCGTCGAGCGGATCAGCTTCTCCAACGACTGCACCACGCCCGCGTTCACGGTCGAGGACGCCTCGTTCACCGCCGGCCGGCACGAGGTCGTCTTCCAGGTGGAGCCCAGCGGGGGAGCGCAAGGCGTGGTCTACCTGCTCGAGGGCGACATCTGAGTCACCGCTCCGCCGGGATCTCCCCACCCACCCCTGGCCCGCGGTCGAGCGGGACGATCGTGTGCGTGACCACGTCGTCGTACACCTCGACGACCGCGAAGCCGGTGTTGGCGAACTGCCCACGCAGGTCGCCGCCCACGGTGAGGTCCTGGGTGTAGACCAGCGACGGGGCGATGCTCACGCCCACCCCGGCCCACGCCCCCGACGCGCTGTGGTGGAAGTGCCCCGACAACACGGCCCGGACGTCGCTGCCGCGGATCACGCGGGCGAGGTCGTCGGGGTTGGTCAGCGGCCAGCGCCACGCGGCGTCCTGCAGCGGCGGCAGCGGTGGGTGGTGCACGACCAGCAGGCTCCCGGACGCCGCGGGCTCGGCCAGCCGCCCACCCAGCCACGCCAGCGACTCCGGCGCGACGGTCCCGGCGGGCCTCCCCGGCACGGAGGAGTCGACCACGAGCACCCGCAGCCCGGCCACGTCGTGCTCGGCGTTCACCGGCCCCGACACCCCGGCGACCCCGGGCCCGAACACCGACCGGAACGCGGCGGCCTCGTCGTGGTTCCCGGTCGCCCAGACGACGTCGGCGCCGACGGAGGCCGCGGCGTCCAGCACCGTGGAGCACAGCCACGCATACGAAGCCGGCGACCCGTCGTCGGACAGGTCGCCGGAGAGCACCCACGCGTCGCAGCGCAGGTTCCAGGAGGTCAGGACCTCCAGCGCGCGCAGCAGTTGCGCGCGGGCGTCCACCACCCCGCCCACCGGGGAACCGTCGCCCGTGACGTGCAGGTCACTGAGGTGGGCGAGCCGGTGAGTGGGGTGCCGGCGCATCGATCAGTCGTCGTCGTGCAGGCCGCCGATGGTGTCCTTCGCGTCGCCCCCGGGCGGCGGGGTGAACTCGTTCGCGTGCTCCGTGCCGCGGGCCCGCTCCCACGAATTGCGGATCTCGGCCTCGGCCTCGGCCCGGCCGGTCCACACGGCGCCCTCGACCGACTTGCCGGGCTCGAGGTCCTTGTAGACGCTGAAGAAGTGCTCGATCTCGAGCAGCGTCAGGTCGGGGATGTCGGTGAGGTTGCGGATGTTGTCCTGGCGCAGGTCGGCGACCGGCACGCACAGCACCTTGTCGTCACCGCCCATCTCGTCCTGCATCCGGAACATGCCGATCGCGCGGCACTCGATGAGGCAGCCGGGGAACGTGGCCTCGGGCAGGAGCACCATCGCGTCGAGCGGGTCGCCGTCCTCGCCGAGGGTGCCCTCGATGAAGCCGTAGTCGTTCGGGTAGGCCGTCGCGGTGAACAGCGTCCGGTCCAGGCGGATGCGACCGTTGTGGTGGTCCATCTCGAACTTGTTCTTCGTCCCCTTGGGGATCTCGACCGTCACGTCGAAGTGCAACGGGGGCTTGACCTTGGGGCGTTCGAAGGATGCGCGCATGGGCTGAAGGCTAGCGCGCGTGGGGGACAATGGGCACGCCGTCGGGGCCTTCCCGCGGCGGTGAGGAGCGGAACGTGGCCGGACGCCGACGCTGGGTCTGCCCCGCCGTGACCTGGATCCTCGCGCTCACCGTCGCGCTCGCGACCGCGGGGCTGCAGTTCGTCGTGCGACCCCAGTTGGCCGACGACCCGCTGGTCGGCACCGGACGCCTCGACCACCCGGCCGTCGCCGACCCGCCCCCCGCGGTGCTGCCCGACCTGGGCGCCCCGACGGCGACCGTCGCCCCCGGCGCCCTGGCCGCGAGGCTGGACGCCCTCCCGCGCGAGGGCCTCGGCGACGTGGTCGCCCTCGTGGTCGACGCCCGCACCGGGCAGGAGCTCTACCGCGCCGGCAGCGGGGCCCGCACGCCGGCGTCCAGCCTGAAGGTGTTGAGCGCGCTCGTGGCGATCGACGTGCTCGGCCCCGACCGCACCTTCGCCACCACCAGCCTGCTCACCCCCGACGGCGGCACCGTCGTGCTGCGCGGCGGTGGCGACCCCCTGCTCACCGGGGCCACCCGCGCGGACGCGCACCCGCGGCCCGCTTCCCTCGAGGACCTCGCCGAGCAGACCGCCGAGCAGCTCACCGCCAAGGGCACCACCACCGTCGCCCTGGGCTACGACGCCACCCTCTTCGCCGGCCCGGGCTGGAACCCGGCGTGGCCCGACATCTTCGCCCGCTCGGTCGCCCCCATCACCGCGCTCACCGCCGACCACGCACGGCCCAGCCTCGCCCCCAACGCCCTCCAGCGCGCCGAGGACCCGGCCCGCTTCGCCGCCGACCAGTTCGCGGGCTTCCTGGCGGCCCGCGGCATCACGGTGTCCGCGACCAACCCCGTCCCGACCCCCGCCGACGCCACCGAGCTGGCCCACGTCGACTCCCTCCCTGTCTCGGCGATCGCCGAGGTGGTCCTCGCCCAGTCCGACAACGACGCCGCCGAGACGCTGCTGTGGCAGGTCGCCCTCGAGCGCGGCCGGCCGGCCACCCCGGCCGACGGGGCGGCCGTGCTCACGACCGAGCTGCAGCGCCTCGGCCTCTGGGACGACGGCATGGCCGTCCTCGACGGCAACGGCATCGCCAGCGAGAACCTCGTCACCCCCGACGCCCTGGTCGGGGCCGTCCGCATGGCCCTGGCCGACCCCGCCCTGCGCACGATCACCGAGGGACTCCCCGTGGCGGGCGTCACCGGCACCCTCCGCGAGCGGTTCGGCGCCGACGACTCCCTCCGGGGGCGCGGCATGGTCCGGGCCAAGACGGGCACCATCCGCGGGGTGAACACCCTCACCGGCTACGTGGTGACCGCCGACGGCCAGCCGCTCGCCTTCGCCCTGATGACCTCCGGCGGCGCCGGCCAGACCTCGGCGCGCGCGTGGCTCGACCGGGCCACGGCCGCGCTGGCCTCCTGCGGGTGCTCCTAAGGTTGGGCGCATGAGCGTGCTGCCCTTCATCGACGCCGGCGTCGCGTCGACCGTCGGGGCGCGCCTCGTCCCGCCCGGCCCCGCCCTGTCCGCGGCCGAGGTCGCCGAGGTCGTCGCGGGGCTGAGGGAGGCGGCCGAGGCGTCCGTCGCCACGGTGGCCGAGGTGACCGGCCTCGGTGCGCCCGCGACCGGGGAGATGCTCGTCATCGACCGCCCGACGTGGATCCGCGCCAACGTCGACATGGCGCTCACCATGCTCGCCGAGGCCTCGGGGGAGCCGATGCCGCGCCCCGAACGGCTGCGCGACAAGGTGGCCGGCCGCGCGAACGGCGCCCAGCTCGGCGGCGCGCTGGCGCTGCTCGGGTCGCGGATCCTGGGCCAGTACCTGCCGTTCCTCGCCGAGCCGCACCTCGTGCTGGTCGCCCCGAACGTCGCCAAGATCGAGCGCGCGATGGGCGTCGACCACGCGGACTTCCGCCTCTGGGTGTGCCTGCACGAGCAGACCCACCGCCAGCAGTTCGCCCGCGCGCCCTGGCTGCGCGGCCACCTGATCGCCGAGGTGGGCCAGCTGCTGGCCGACGAGCCCGGCGGCCCGCCGAAGGGTCGTCCCCGCAACCTCGTCGACGTCGTCACCACCCCCGCCCAGAAGGTCGTGTTCGAGCGGGTCAGCGCCGCCATGGCCCTGCTCGAGGGCTACGCCGACGACATGATGGACCGCGTCGGCCCCGACGTCGTGCCCACCGTCGCCTCCATCCGCGCCCGGTTCGACGCCCGCCGCAACCGCGGGGGCTGGACGAAGGCGGTCAACTCCGCCCTCGGCATGGACCTCAAGCTCGCCCAGTACCGCGACGGTGCCCGCTTCTGCCGGGCGGTCATCGACCGCGTGGGCGTCGACGGGCTCAACGTCGTCTATGACGAGCCGGCCAACCTGCCCTCACCCGCCGAGATCGCCCACCCGGCGACCTGGCTGCGGCGCGTCCACGGCTGATGGCCCGGCGCGCGCTCGGCCCGGCCACGCTGGCCGTCACCCAGGCCGTGGACGCCCTCGCCCCGGCCCCGTGGCTGGTCGCCTGCTCCGGCGGCGCGGACTCCCTCGCGCTCGCGTGGGCCGCCCACCATGTCGCCACCCGCCGCGGGACGCCCGTGCGCGCGCTCGTCGTCGACCACGGCCTCCAGCCGAACTCGGACGCCGTGGCGGCCCGGGTCGTCGAGGTGCTGTCCGGCCTCGGGTTGGGTGCGGAGGTCGTCCGGGTCGACGTGGTCGACGCCGGGGCCGGGCCCGAGGCGTCCGCCCGCGACGCGCGGTACGCGGCGCTGGAGGCGGCGCGCCGGCCCGACGAGCGGATCCTGCTCGGCCACACGCTCGATGACCAGGCCGAGACCGTGCTGCTGCGCCTGGCCCGGGGGGCGGGGGTGACGTCGCTGGCGGGGATCCCGCCCGAGCGCGGGCCGTTCAGCCGGCCGCTGCTCGGCCTGGGCCGCGAGGTCACGGTGGCCGCATGCGCCGAGCTGGGCCTCGAGCCCTGGGCCGACCCGATGAACGCCGACCACCGCTACGCGCGGGTGCGGGTGCGCGAGGTCGTGCTCCCCGTCCTGGAGCGCGAGCTGGGCCCGGGGATCCGAGAGGCACTGGCCCGCACGGCGACCCTGAGCCGCGAGGCGTCCGAACTCGTCGCGGAACTGGCGGAGGAGACCGACCCGGCGCTGGCCACCGACTGCCTCCACCTGCTCGGCCTCGCGCCCGGCCTGCGCCGCCGGCTGGTGGCCGACTGGCTGCGCGCCGCGGGGGCGGCCGACGTCGCGGCCGTGCACGTCGACGCCACCGAGCGGCTCGTCACCCACTGGCGGGGACAGAAGGGCGTGGACGTCCCGGGCGGACGGGTTTCCCGCCGGGACGGGCGCTTGGTGTTCGAGCAACGGTAGGGTGCGGTGACGTGGACGCATCGCACATCAGCAGTGAGTTGACCGAGGTTCTCTACACCAACGACCAGGTGCAGGCGCGGCTCGCCGAGATCGCCGCCGACATCGACGCCGAGTACGCCGACTCCGACCTCCTGCTGGTCGGCGTCCTGAACGGGGCGGTGATGGTCATGGCCGACCTGTCCCGCCACCTGGCCAGCCACGTGCACATGGACTGGATGGCCATCTCCTCCTACGGCTCGGGCACCCAGAGCTCCGGCGTGGTGCGGATCCTCAAGGACCTCAACACCGACATCGAGGGCCGCCACGTGCTGGTGGTGGAGGACATCATCGACACCGGCCTGACGCTGGCCTACCTGATGCAGAACCTGCAGTCGCGCAAGCCGGCCAGCCTCGAGATCATGACGATGTTCCGCAAGCCCGAGGCCCTGAAGAGCCCCGTCGAGGTCAAGTACGTGGGCTTCGACCTGCCGAACGAGTTCGTGGTCGGCTACGGCCTCGACTACGCGGGCCGCTACCGCAACCTGACCGACGTCGGCACGCTCGCGCCGCACGTCTACAGCTGAGTCACGCCCGCGCCGCGGCCACGCCCAGCGCGTCGAGGATCGCCTCGAACCGCATGAGGTCGGCGGCCGCCGGGTAGCCGCGACCGATCACGCAGGACACGTCCACGACCTGCGCCGTCGGCACGCGCTGCACCACGAGCGCCGTGATGGCGGGGGCTGCCCGGTCGAGCACGACCAGGCAGGGTTCCGATTCCAGCGCCGCCTCGACCGCGTCGGCGTCGTCGGCGGGGGCGACCTCGACCAGGACGCCGCGCTGCCGCAGCAGGTCGGCGATCCCCTCGCCGAGCAGGGTGTAGGACTGGACGACCAGCGCCCTCAGGCAGGGCGCTGGGTCAGGGGCGGTCATCGGTCACCTCCGGGGGCAGCAGGTCTGCCCCCATTCTCCCGCGTGCGTGGGCCGGATCCCATCCATCCCACGGCACAGGTTCAGGCGTCGGGCAGCCCCAGCCCCTGTCGGACGATGTAGGCCGCGGCCTGGATCCGGTTGGTCATGTGCAGCTTCTCCAGGGCGTTGTGCACGTGGCTCTTCACGGTGCCCTCGGTGATCGACAGCTCCTTGCCGATCTCCTTGTTCGACCTGCCGCCGGCGACCAGGCGCAGGATCTCGAGCTCGCGGCGGGTCAGCTTCTGGCCCGGCTCCTCGGGGACGACCGCCCCCTTGGCCGAGCCGCCTGTCTCCTTCAGGTGCTGCAGCAGGCGCCCGGCGACGGCCGGCGAGATCGGGGTCTCGCCCCGCATGACCGAGACGATCATGTCGAACAGCTGGTCGGGGCGGAGGTTCTTCAGCAGGTAGCCGTGCGCGCCGTGCATCATCGCGCGCACCACGTGGTCGTCGGTCTCCGACACCGTGAGCATGATCACCTTGACGTCCAGCACCTGCTCGCGGATCAGGCGCACGGCCTCGACGCCGTCCAAGACGGGCATCTCCACGTCCATGATCACGAGGTCGGGCTTGAGCTCGTTGGCGCGCTCGACGGCCTGCAGGCCGTTCTCGGCCTCGCCGACCACCTCGATGCCGGGTTGACGGGCCAGCAGGGCGGCGACCGCCCCGCGGAACAGCGGCTGGTCGTCCACCAGCAGCACCCTGGTCGTGCTCATGGCTCAGCTCCTCGGGGTCCGGGACGGGGGCTCGGGCACGGACGCGATGACCTTGGTCCCGATGCCGGGGTACGACTCCAGCCGCAGCGTGCCGTGCAGCAGCGAGAGCCGGTCGCTCATCGTGAACAGCCCGTAGCCGTCGGTGGTCGGGACGTCGGTGGGGGCGTGGAAGCCCTGCCCGTCGTCGGCGATGGTGACGGTCGTCGCATCGGTGCCGGTGATCGTCACGGTGGCCCGCGTCGCGCGCGCGTGCTTGCGCACGTTGGTCAACGCCTCCTGGACGACCCGGATCAGGTGCACCTCGGTGCGCGGGCTGAGCTGCACCGGGCCGCCGGTCTCGTTGCGGAACTCCGTGACGATCCCGGACTGGGCGGCGAACTTGGCGGTGTAGGCCTCGAGGTTCTCCTCGAGCGTCAGGTCGGCCTTGTCGGAGTCGCGCAGGCCGAGGATGACCTCGCGAACGTCGCGGTAGGCCTCGTCGGCGGTCTCGGCGAGCGCGGACACCTGTTCGGCGGTGTCGGCGTCCCCGGTCACCGAGGGGAAGGTCTCGAGCATGCGCAGGCGCAGGTGCATCGCGCCGAGCACCTGGGCCATCGAGTCGTGCATCTCGCGGGCGATCCGGGTGCGCTCGTTGAGGACCTCGCGCTGGCGCTCCTGCTCGCGCACCTTGGCGCTGGTCAGCGCGATGCTGGCCAGGCCGGCCATGGTGGCCAGGAACGAGCGGTCGCGCTCGGTGAAGGGGCGCTCGTCGCGGCGGCCGACCCACAGGGTGCCGACGTTCCCCCTCGGGCTGGTGACCCCGTGCTCGGCGTAGGCGCCCCAGTGCAGGCACCCGATGGGGTTCACGCGCTGGCCGGTGACCTCGTCGATGTGGTCGGGCAGGCCGACCCCGAGCAGCGTGCTGCCGTCACTGCACGCCTGCGGCACCTCGGCCGTGGAGTCGAACCGGACCGTGTTGGCCGCCGCCACCGTGACCACGACCGCGGCGGCGTCGGCGTCCAGCAGGTCGCGCGCGTGGGTCGCGAGGTCGGTCAGCGTGGGCAGCGTCCCCGACTGCCGCGAGATGGCGAGCAGGATCGCGTAGAAGGCGTGCCCCTCGTCGCGACGGCGGTACAGGTCGGCGAAGTCGGCCTTCAGGCGCGCCGCGCCGGCGACCTGCAGGGACAGGGCGGACTCGGTGGCGGGGCCGATGTGCTCGCCGGGCAGGTCGTGGTCGGACGCCCACACCTCGATGCGGCCCACCGCGCGGTCGCCCTCGGCCAGCGGCCGGTCGAGCGCCGGGATGGTGGTGCCGGCCAGATCGGGGGAGCGGCCGGCGACGGCCTCCAGCGCGGGATCGCCCTCGCGCGGGTTGAGGCGCAGGCGCACGCACCCGATCCCGGGGACGTCGGCGAGGACGCGGGCGGCCGCGTCGGCCACGCCCTGGGCGTCCGGCTGCCCGTGCGTGGCGGCGGTCACGGTGTCGGCCAGCAGCAGGTCGCGGTTCTGCATGACGATGGCGCCCTCGGCGCGGTCGATGTGGCGCAGCATGAGCCAGGAGAAGATGCCGATGCCGACGCACACCGCGATCGCGACGGCCAGGTGCCAGGCCTGGGCGAACTCGGGGCTCCACCAGGGCGAGTGCTCCAGGTGGTAATGGACGGCCTCGAGCAGCAGGAAGAAGGCCATGGGGGCGGCGAGCGCGATCCAGCGGAGACGGCGGCCGACCAGGCGGGGGGAGGCGTCCTCGTCGCGGGGGGCGCGTACCGGGCGCGCCGCGGTGCCGGCTGCCGGTGTCGTCGCCTGCTCCGGGTCATCTCGCACAGCGCTCACCTGCGGGCGCCTCCTCGCATACCCCCCGGTGGTGTCCTCGGCACCGGTTCGGCGCCACTGTAACCGCTTCACCCGTGCTCGGGAACGCGCGGCCTCCGCTCCCCGGCGTCACGTTCGGGCGATTTGGCGTGTTCGGCCGGAGGTGTCTATCGAGCCTCTACCCCCCGGCGGATGGGAGCGGACCCTGGGTGCGGCGCGAGGCTTGGGGTGAGGTGCAGCCGTGCATCCTTGCGTGCTCGCGGGCACGCGCCGACAGGTGGTGGAAGAGATGACGAAGACGGATCTCGAACCGGACGTGGAGAGCCCCGTGGCTGCGCCCGAGCGGCGTGCGGTTCACCAAGACCGCCACGGGCGGCAGTTGCACCCTCACCTGCCACGGCAAGGACCACCAAGGGGGCCGGTACAGCAACGGCTGAGCAGGGTGGAGAGAGGGTAGATGCCCCTTCTCTATCCAATATGAATCCTTGGGCGGATAGTTATACAAATCGCTCAAAACGACACTGGGTAGTAGCAGCACGCGTGCGCCCGCACGCCAGCACCGAGGAGCGACACGACCCATGTCTCGCGCACAGACCGCCAGTGCCAGCCAGGCGCGCACCCAACTGCTCGGCCGGCTCGGCCTGCCGGCGGGGGCAGCGGGCGACGACCTGGACGACCTGCACCGCCAGATCGCCGAGTTCCTCGAGACGGCGCCGGCCGACCTGAAGGGCTGGGCGGGCAAGCGCCAGGCCGAGGCGGACCGGATCTACGGCCTGCTGACCGGGCCCGAGGCCGAGCTCGCCGAGCTCGTCGCCACCCGCAAGGCGGCCCAGGCCCCGGCCCCCAAGGGCTTCCCGACGTGGGCGAAGTGGCTGCTCGGCATCGCGCTCGTGGCCGGCATCGTCTTCGGGGTCTACCAGATCGGCAAGCCGCCGTCCGACCTGCCCGCGATGACCGCCGCCGAGGGCGCCAGCGCCGCCCCCACCTCGACGGGCCTCGACGAGGCCAAGGTCGCCGAGCTGATGGGCAAGCTGAAGGAGAACCCGCAGGACGTCGCGGTCCTGTTCGACCTCGGCAACGCCTACTACCAGGCCGACCAGTACCAGCAGGCCTCCGAGTGGTACCAGAAGGTGCTCGACGTCAACGCCGACGACGAGAAGGGCCTCGTCGCCCTCGGCGCCACCAAGTTCAACCTCGGCGACCTCGCCAAGGCCGAGGAGGTCTGGAACCGGGCCGCCGAGCTGTACCCGAACAACCCCGAGGTCTTCTACGACCTGGGCTTCCTCTACATGACCACTCAGCGCATGGACGAGATGAAGGTCGCCTGGGACAAGGTCGTCCAGATCGCGCCCGACTCCGAGTTCGCCAAGACCGTGCAGAGCCACGTCGGCGACGTGATGCCCGAGGCGATGGGCGAGGCCTCCGCGCAGCCCACTCCCGCGGCCACCGCAGGGACCAACGGGTAACGCCATGGTCGAGGTCGGGCTGGCAGTCGCGTTCGTCGCCGGGGTGGCGACGTTCGCGTCGCCGTGCTGCCTGCCCATGGTGCCGGTCTGGATCGGCTACATCGTCGGCGGCACCCCGGCCGGCCAGCGCACCAACCGCCTCGTCGCCCTGCAGCAGTCGCTCGCGTTCGTGGTCGGCTTCGCGGTCGTCTTCGTCGGCCTGTGGGCGTCCATCGGCCTCGTCGGCTACCTGCTGCGCGGCTACGTGGACGTCATCCGCCAGGTGGCGGGCGTCCTGCTGATCGTCATGGGCCTGCACGTGGCCGGCCTGATCACCATCCCCTTCCTCCGCAACCAGGTCTCGCTCGGCGGCCGGCTCGTCCGCCGGGACGCCTCGGGTGCGGTCGTCGCCACCCGGCCGAGCGTGCTGCGCTCGGCCCTGTTCGGCGTCGTGTTCGCCGCGGGGTGGACGCCCTGCGTCGGCCCGACGCTCGGGGCCATCATCGGCATGGCCTCCCTCAACGACACCTTCGGGCAGGGGACCCTCCTGCTCGTCGTGTTCGCGCTCGGTCTCGGCCTGCCGTTCGTGCTGGTCGCGCTGGGCGCCGACGCCGTCCGGCAGCGCCTCGCCTGGCTGACCAACCACCAGGTGATCGTCTCCGTCGTGACCGGCGCCCTGCTCATGGTCGTCGGGTTCCTGATGCTCACGAACCTGTTCGCCCGCCTGGCCCAGTTCACACCGCAGTTCCCCGTCTGAAAGAGAAGCCGATGAGCTCGCACGCGAAGGAACGCACCCGCTCCCGCAAGGAGCAGGTCGACGTGTTCGACAGCGGCGTCGACGTGCTCGACGACGTCCACCCCGAGCCCGAGCGCCGCCACCGCGGCCGCCGGACCAACCCGCTCGAGGCGGTGTGGAACTTCCTCATCTCCATGCGCACCGGCCTGTGGCTGATCCTCATCCTGGGCCTGCTCACGCTGGCCGGCACGATGATCGTCCAAGCGACGCCGGACGCGATGGCCGACCCCGAGGTCTACCAGGCGTGGTACGAGAACGGCCCGCAGCAGAAGTACGGCGGCTGGGCGCCGATCCTGTCCGCGCTGGGGCTCTACAACGTGTTCGGCACGTGGTACTTCCGGGCCCTGTTCGCGATCCTGGCGATCAGCATCCTGGCCTGCTCGATCAACCGCGCCCCCCGCCTGTGGCGCACCGCCACGCAGCCCCGCATCGCGATGCGCGAGGCGTTCTTCACCCACGCCCCGCTCCGCGCGGCCTTCGACCTGCCCATGGACGCCGAGGCCGCGGCCGAGCGTGTCCGCGAGGGGCTGCACAAGGCGCACTTCCGCGGGGTCGGCGAGCCCGCCGAGGCCGGCGCGGACCTGTACGGGGACAAGTTCCGCTGGGCTCCGTTCGGCACCGTGATCGCGCACATCAGCTTCATCATCATCCTGCTCGGCTTCGTGGTGTCGGCCTCCATGGGCTTCCGCGACGAGCAGTTCGTGGCACCGGTCGGGGTGCAGGTCGAGGTCGGCCACGACACCGGCATGTCGGTCGTCGCGCACTCCTTCCACGACGACTACTACGAGAACGGCCAGCCCAAGGACTACGTGTCCGACCTCGAGGTGTTCGTCGACGGGCAGTCGGTGGCGCGCCAGCAGATCCGCGTGAACGAGCCCCTCATCATCGGCGACGTCTGGTTCCACCAGTCCTTCTTCGGCATCGGTGCCGACCTGCTGGTCACCGAGGGCGACCAGGAGGTGTTCAAGGAGACCGTCTCGATGGCGTGGCGCTCCAACGACGGCACCCGCACCATCGGCCAGCTGACGATCCCCAGCAAGAACCTCAGCGCCTACATCGTGCAGGCGGCCTCCGGCCAGGTCCTGCCCGAGCTGCCGGCCGGTTCCCTGGCCGTCGAGGTCTACCGGGTGGGCGAGAGCGAGCCGCTCGGCGTCCAGGTGCTCACGCAGGGGCAGTCGGCCGAGCTCGAGGGCCTGACGTGGACCTTCGAGCGCAACCGCCAGTACACCGGCATCACGATCAAGCGTGACCCGGGCTCCAACATCGTCTGGGTCGGCAGCGCCCTGCTGGTCATCGGCAGCTGCCTGGTCTTCTTCCTCCCGCACCGCCGCGTGTGGGGCCGCGTGCGCCCCAACGCCGACGGCACCACCCGCGTCATGCTCGGCGCCCCGAACAAGCGCGACCCCGGCATGGAGCCGGTGTTCGCCGAACTGCTCCACCACATCCAGGACGACGACGCTCAGCGCGAACGCTGACGAACAAGGAGATATCGCCATGTTGCTCTATGCGCAGTACGCCATCATGGTGGCCCTCGGGGCCACGGTGCTCGCGTCCATCGGCTACATCTGGGCCGCCGTCCAGGGCCACCAGCTGGTCACCAAGGGCGCCCAGAAGAAGGCCCGGGTGCTGGTCGGTGGGGACCTGGTCGACGACCTCGAGGCGCTGGACGCCGCCCCCGCCCCGACCCGCCGCGTCAGCGGGCCGCTGCCCGCCACCATCGCCAAGTACGCCTCCTGGCTCGCGTGGGGCGCCCTCGGCATGCTCACCCTCGCCCTGGTGCTGCGCACCGTCGAGACGGGCCGTGGGCCCTTCGTGACCCAGCACGAGTTCGCCGTCTCGATGGCGTGGGGCTTCCTGGTCATGTACCTGTTCTTCGAGTGGAAGTACCGGGCGCGCACGCTGGCGCTGGTCGCGCTGCCGATGACCGTCGTCATCCAGCTCTATGCCCTGTCGTGGGACTCCACGGCCAACCCGCTGGTCCCGGCCCTGCAGAACAGCTTCCTGCTGACCCTGCACATCCTGGTCGCGATCTTCGCCTACGGCGCCTTCCTGGTGTCGTTCGCCGCCGCCGTGCTGTACCTCATCGACTCCTACTTCCCCGGCAAGGTGAGCCACCTGCTGCCCAAGCCCGACGTGCTCGACCGCCTCGGCTACCGCGCCACCGTGATCGGCTACCCGCTCATGACCATGGTCATCGTCCTCGGCGCCGTCTGGGCCGAGATCGCCTGGGGCCGCTACTGGAGCTGGGACCCCAAGGAGACCGCCTCCCTGGTCACGTGGCTCATCTACGGCGGTTACCTGCACGCCCGCGTGGCGCGCGGTTGGGTCGGCCGCGGCGCCGCCTGGCTGCTCGTCGTCGCGTTCCTGTCGGTGATCTTCACCTTCTTCGGCAACGCGATCTTCGGCGGCCTGCACTCCTACGGCGTCGTCTGACGGACAGCGACGGACCCGGGCGGCACGGAACGGAAAGGGACACACCATGAGGGACCACGTCGGCGACGACGACGAGCTCATCGAGGGCACCGGGGCACCGGACGCCCCAAGGCCGGGCGTCGACGTGCTCTCGCCCGCGGCGTCCACGGTCGCACCCCGTGACCCGCGGGAGCGGATCCGTTCCAGCCGCCTGGGGCAGCTCGTCGTGCTCCTGGTGACCGCCGCCGTGGTGTTCGCCGGGTGGCAGATCGTCCGGCTGCAGGCGGAGCGGTCGGAGGAGTCCAAGACCGGCGGGGCCACCGTGGTGCGCCTCGACGGCACGTCGCGGGTACCGCCGCCCACCCTGGGCGAGCCCGCGACGGACTTCACCTACACGACCTGGGACGGGCAGGAGATCACGCTGTCCGAGCTCAAGGGCAAGGGCGTGTGGATCACCTTCGGGGCCACCTGGTGCACCAACTGCCAGGCGGAGATGCCCGACGTCGAGGCGGCGCACAAGGCGTTCGCCGACCGCGACGTCGTCGTGCTCGGCATCAACATCCAGGAGGGGCAGGAGGCCGTCAAGGCCTACGCGGAGCGGACCGGCCTGACCCTCCCCATCGGGGTGGACCCGAACAACGAGATCGCCGAGGCCTACGCGGTCGGGGCGATCCCGGCGCACTACTTCATCGACAGTGCCGGCGTGGTCAAGGACATCCGTGTGGGTGGCCTGGCCCGCGACACCATGGACTCCATCCTCGAGGAGCTGGCACCATGACCGACGACCCCGAACCCCGGGAACCCGTCCCCGACCCAGCTGTCACCCCCACCGGTTCGCCCGACCCCGAAGGCGCGCTCGGCAAGCTGGACGCGAGCCTGCCGTTCCTGAAGAAGAAGGCCGTCGAGCTGCTCAACGGCTCGACCCCGGAGGTGGGGCGATGACCACGGCCACCGCACGCAACCAGGAGACCTGGCTGTCGGTCCAGGAGGCGAGCGCGATGCTCGGCGTCTCGCCCGCCACCCTGCGCCGGTGGAGCGCCAACGGCGAGGTCGAGGCGTTCACCACGCCCGGCGGCCACCGCCGGTTCTCACTGAGCACCCTGAAGGCGTTGCTGCAGCAGGGCACCGGCGACGTGTCCCGGCCAGGCAGCCTGGGGGAGTCCGCCGACCGGGTCGTGAAGGTGATGCGCCGCCATGCGCGGGCGGCGTCCAACGCGCTGCCCGAGTCGGTGCTGGACGACGGCTTCCGGGCGGAGACGGCGTCCCTGGGCCGAGATCTGACCACCTTGCTGCTCGCGCACCTGGACGCCGAGACCCCGGCCCGTTCCGCCCGCGCCATCGCCGAGGCGGAGGCCATGGCGGCCGAGCACGCCCGCGTGGCGCTGCGGGCCGGAGCGCTGCTCACCGAGGTGGTGGGGGTGTTCGTCCGGTTCCGCGGCCTGTTCGTCGAAGAACTCGCGGACGCCGCCGTCCGGCACGGCCTGACCTCGGGCGAGGCGACGTCCTTGGTCAACCGTGGTGGCGCGGCGGTGGACCGGGCTCTGGCCGCCTTCGTGGCCGCCTGGGAGGAGCGCGCCGACTAGGCCTGGCCGGCGATCGCGCGCAGGGCGTCGAGGTGGGACGCCCACGCGGCCCGGCCCTGACCGGTGAGGGAGAGCCACGTGCGCGGACGCTTGCCCACGTAGCCCTTCTTGATGTGCACCAGCCCGAGTTCCTCGAGCTGGGAGGCCTGCCGGCTGAGCACCGAGTCGCTGACCTGCAGGTGGTCGCGCACCGACGCGAAGTCGATCTCGTCGGTGGCCGCGAGCGCCGCCGCGAGCGAGAACCGGACCGGGTGGGTGAGCTGGTCGTTGAGCTGGTGGCGCGGGTGCTCGGTCTCGGGGGCGGTCACTGCCGGGCCTCCCGCCAGGCGCCGAGGGTGGTCACCAGCGTGAGCAGCGCGGCGGAGGCGATGGCGAACCACAGCTCGCCCACCCACCACACCGTCGAGCCGACGACGGTGAAGACCCAGGCCACCGTCCACGCGGCCATCGCCTGGCCCCACCGCTTGCCGAAGCCGGCCTTGGTGGCACGGGCGAACCGGACCATCACGGTGATCAGGATCGCGAACCAGACGCCGGCCACGACCAGGGGCAGCGCCACGAGGCGCCCGTCGGTGTGGCCCACGAAGTACAGGGCCACGGCGAACATCGCCGAGACGCCGCCGATGCCGAGGAGGCAGGCGATCTGGGGCCAGCTGGCGCCGGAGCGGGCGGCGGAGCCGAGGCGTCCGGCCTGGTCGAGCAGGTCGCGGGCCTGCTGGGGGTCGAGGTCGCTCATGCCCGGGCCTGCTTGCGGAGCTGGGCGAAGGTGCCGGCGGCCGATCCGCCGAGGGCGGCGGCGGTGGTGCTGGCGACGACCATCATCGGCGCGGTGCCGGTGACGGCGCCGGCGATGAAGAGGGTGATCATCGAGGCGAAGGCGATGGCGAAGCCGATGAGCGCGACGCGGCGGGCGATGGTCTGGCGGGCCGGGGTGCGGGCGGTGGTGTTCATGGTGTCCTCCGGGGTGTGGGGTTCGGGTTGTTCCGATGACAGAACACTAACAAGTACTTTCCAAACCCGCAAGCACTTTCATCAAAGATCTTCCGGAGGTGGTCCGTTGTGCCGGTCCGGTACGCTCAACGACGCACCCATCTCGCCTGTGACAGGGAGTCGAATGAAGTCACCGAGGCTGCTGCGCAGTCCGTTCCTGTGGATCCTCGCCGGGTTCCTGCTGATCATGCTGGGCATGAACCTGTTCTCGGCGTCCAGTCGCTACCAGCAGGTGCCGACGTCGAAGATCATCTCGGTGATCGAGGGCAACGACCCGCTGCGCGAGGTCGTCATGGTCGACGGCGACCAGGAGATCCGCCTGGAGTACAAGGAGGATGGCGGCGCACGCATGCGCGCCAACTGGGTCGGCCAGCAGAGCCAGGACATCGTGGAGCGGCTCAACGAGCGCACCGCGGCCGGCACGCTCGACCAGTGGCGCGGCGAAGTGCCCGACCGCGGCTTCATGTCGCTGTTCCTGATGGGGATCTTCCCGTTCATCCTCATCGGCTTGTTGTTCTTCTGGATGCTGAACTCCGCCCAGGGCGGCAACCGCGTCCTCGGCTTCGGCAAGAGCAAGGCCAAGGTCGCCAGCAAGGACACCCCGCGCACCACCTTCTCCGACGTCGCCGGTTGTGAGGAGGCGATCGAGGAGCTCCAGGAGATCCGCGAGTTCCTCGCCGAGCCCGGCAAGTTCCAGGCCGTCGGCGCGAAGATCCCCAAGGGCGTCCTGCTCTACGGTCCTCCCGGCACCGGCAAGACGCTGCTGGCGCGCGCGGTGGCCGGCGAGGCCGGCGTCCCGTTCTTCTCGATCTCCGGCTCCGACTTCGTCGAGATGTTCGTCGGTGTGGGCGCCAGCCGCGTCCGCGACCTGTTCGAGCAGGCGAAGGAGGCCGCGCCGGCCATCATCTTCATCGACGAGATCGACGCCGTCGGCCGCCACCGCGGCGCCGGTATGGGCGGCGGCCACGACGAGCGCGAGCAGACCCTCAACCAGCTGCTCGTCGAGATGGACGGCTTCGACGTCAAGGGCGGCGTCGTCCTGATCGCGGCCACCAACCGGCCCGATGTGCTCGACCCGGCGCTGCTGCGCCCGGGCCGCTTCGACCGCCAGATCCCCGTCGAGGCGCCCGACATGAACGGCCGCCTGCAGATCCTGCGCGTCCACGCCGCCAACAAGCCGATGGCTCCGGACGCCGACCTGGCCTCGGTCGCCAAGCGCACGCCGGGCTTCACCGGCGCCGACCTGGCCAACGTCCTCAACGAGGCCGCGCTGCTGACCGCGCGCCAGAACAAGCAGTGGATCACCAAGGAGAACCTCGACGAGGCCATCGACCGCGTGATCGCCGGCCCGCAGAAGCGCACCCGCGTCATGAACGAGCGCGAGCTGCTCATCACCGCCTACCACGAGGGAGGCCACGCGCTCGTCGCGGCGGCCATGCCCGGCAACGACCCGGTGCAGAAGGTCACGATCCTCCCGCGCGGCCGCGCGCTCGGCTACACGATGGTGATGCCGGACGCCGACAAGTACAGCCAGACCCGCGGCGAGCTCCTCGACCAGCTCGCCTACATGCTGGGCGGGCGCGCCGCGGAGGAGCTCGTCTTCCACGACCCCACCACCGGCGCCGCCAACGACATCGAGAAGGCCACCAAGGTCGCCAAGGCCATGGTCACCGACTACGGCATGACCGAGTCGCTGGGCGCGGTCAAGCTCGGCACCGGCAACACCGAGCCGTTCCTCGGCATGCAGGCCGGCATGGGCGGCCAGCGCGACCACTCCGAGGAGGTGGCGGCGATCATCGACCAGGAGGTCGCCGCGCTGATCAAGAACGCCCACCAGGAGGCGTTCGACGTCCTCGACGAGAACCGCGACGTCCTCGACGAGCTGGTCCGCCAGCTGTTCGAGCACGAGACCCTCGACAAGGAGCAGGTCGCGCGGATCTTCGAGCCGCTGCGCAAGCGGCCCCGGCGTCCGGCCTGGACGGGCTCGCCCAACCGCCAGCCCTCCGAGGTGCCGCCCATCGACCCGCCCGAGCGCAAGGTGCCCGAGCCCGCCCTGCCCCCGGGCCCGCCGCCCGGCGCCCCGTGGGGCCAGCAGCCGCCGGCCCAGCCCGGACCGTGGCAGCCCGGCCCGCCCGTCGGGCCCTGGGGCCAGCAGCCCCCCGGCCCCTACGGCCAGCCGCCGCAGCAGGGCCCCGGGCCGTGGAACCAGCCCGGTTCCTACCCGCCGCCGAACGCGCCGCACCCGCCGACCGGGCCCGGCGAGGGCCCCTACCCGCCCGGGCAGGGCCCCCAGCCGCAGCCGCCGCGGGGGATCTGACATGGCCGTCGACCAGCCGCGCATCGCGTCGGCCGTCCGCGAGATCCTGATCGCCATCGGCGAGGACCCCGACCGCGACGGGCTGCTCGGCACGCCCGAGCGCGTCGCCCGGGCCTACGCCGAGATGTTCGCCGGCCTGGAGCAGGACCCGGCCGAGCACCTCGGCGTCACGTTCGACATCGAGCACGAGGAGATGGTCCTCGTGAAGGACATCGAGCTGTGGTCGACGTGCGAGCACCACCTGCTGCCGTTCCACGGGGTCGCGCACGTCGCCTACATCCCCAGCCGCGACGGCAAGATCACCGGCCTGTCGAAGCTGGCCCGCCTGGTCGACGTCTATGCGCGCCGACCCCAGGTGCAGGAGCGGCTCACCGGGCAGGTCGCCGACGCCCTCGTCCAGCACCTCAACCCGCAGGGCGTCATGGTCGTCGTCGAGGCCGAGCACCAGTGCATGACCATGCGCGGCGTCCGCAAGCCGGGCAGCAAGACCGTCACCTCGGCCGTCCGCGGGGCCCTGCGCAACACCGCGACCCGCGCCGAGGCGATGAGCCTCATCATCGGCTGAGGGGAGCGGTCATGGCGCGCACCCTGGTGATGGGCATCCTCAACGTGACGCCCGACTCGTTCTCCGACGGGGGTCGCTGGGTCGACACCGACGCCGCCGTCGCGCACGGGCTGGCGATGGTGGCCGACGGCGCCGCGATCGTCGACGTGGGCGGTGAGTCCACCCGCCCCGACTCCGACCGGGTGGGGGCCGAGGAGGAGCTCGCCCGGGTCCTCCCGGTCGTCGCCGCGCTCGCCGACGCGGGTGCCACCGTCAGCGCCGACACCACGCGCGCCTCGGTGGCCGCGGCCACGCTGGACGCGGGCGCGACGTGGATCAACGACGTGTCCGGCGGCCTGGCCGACCCCGAGATGTTGGGCACCGTGGCCGCACGCGGGGCGTCCTACATCACGATGCACTGGCGTGGCCACGCCCGCGAGATGGCCGCCAAGGCGGTCTACGACGACGTCGTCGCCGAGGTGTGCGCCGAACTGGCCGCCTGCCGCGACGCCGCGCTGGCGGCCGGCATCGACCCCGGCCGGCTCGTGCTGGACCCGGGCATCGGCTTCGCCAAGACCGCCGAGCACAACTGGGCGCTCCTGCAGGGCTGGGACGCCCTCGACGCGCTCGGCTTCCCGCTGCTGCTGGCCGTGAGCCGCAAGCGGTTCCTGGGTTCGCTGCTGGGCGGGCCCGACGCTCCCCGGCCGCCGGTGGGGCGCGACGTCGCCACCGCCCAGCTCAGCGGCCACTTCGCCGCCCGGGGCGTGTGGGGCGTGCGCGTGCACGACGTGCGCTCCAGCGCGGACGCCATCGCCGTCGCCGAGAGGATGGGTACATGAACGAGGTCACGATCGCCCTCACCGGGATCCGCGCGACCGGGTACCACGGCGTCTTCGACTTCGAGCGCCGCCAGGGCCAGGAGTTCGTCGTGGACGCCGTCCTCGACGTCGTCCGCCCCGGGACCGAGGACGACCTCGCCACCACCGTGGACTACGGTGGTCTCGCGTCCGCCCTGGTGGCGGACGTGGAGCGTGACCCGGTCGACCTGATCGAGACCTTGGCCGGGCGCCTCGCCGAGACCTGCCTGGCCCGCCCGTTCGTGGTGCGCGCCACGGTCACCGTCCACAAGCCGCACGCACCGATCACCGTCCCGTTCGGGGACGTGACCGTCACCTGCACCAGGAGGAATCCGTGAACTACCCCGCCATCGACCTCGACCTCGACACCCTCAGCGGCATGAAGCCGCTGCGCCGCGTCGTGTTCTCGCTGGGCGGCAACGAGGGCGACGTCCTCGAGACGCTGCAGAAGGCCGTGGACGCCATCGCCTCCACCCCTGACGTCATCGTCACCGACGTGTCGTCGGTGTACCGGACGACGCCGGTGGGCAGGACCGACCAGGCCGACTTCCTCAACATCGTCGTGCTCGCCGAGACCATGATGTCCTCGGGCATCCTGCTCGAGCGCGTGCAGGCCATCGAGAACTACCTCGGCCGCGAGCGCGAGGAGCGCTGGGGCCCGCGCACGATCGACATCGACCTCATCCAGCTGGGCGACCGCCACCGCGAGGACGAGCACCTCACCCTGCCGCACCCGCGCGCCCACGAGCGCGCCTTCGTCCTCGTGCCGTGGCTGGAGGCCGACCCCGCCGCCGAGCTCACCGGCGTCGGCCCCGTGGCCGACCTGCTGGGCGACCTCGACACGAGCGGTGTCGAGCGCGTCGAGGGCGCGGCGATCCACCTGTCGTGACCCCGTCCGGCCCCACCATCACGCCGACCCGGCCGTTGCACGTGCTCGGGGCCGGGCTGGCCGCCCTCGTCGTGGTGCGGCTGGGCCTGGCCTGGTGGCAGGGGCAGGGCGGTTCCCTGCCCATCCCGGGCTACCCGGCCTGGGTGTCGGTCGCGCTGATCGGCGTGGGGATCGCGTGGCTGGCCCGGGTGACCCGGCGCACGCTCGCCCGGGACCGCACCGCCCTGGACAACGAGCAGGCGGTCACCCGGCTGCTGCTGGGGAAGACGTCCCAGGTCGGCGGCGCGCTGCTGCTGGGGGCCTACGCCGCGCTCGCCTGGGCGGCCGCGGGCGCCCTCCCGGCCCCGTTGGCCGTCGAGCGCGTGGTGCACGCCGGGATCGCCGTCGTCGCCTCCGTCGCGTGGGTCCTGGCCGGCCGCGCCCTCGAGTCCGCCTGCCGGCTCCCCGACGACGACGGCGATTCGCCGGACACCCCGCATGGCGACGCCGGGGCGTCCGGGGCCAGCGGCTAGCCTGTTGGGGTGACCTCGACTGCTTCCCACTCCACGCCCCGTACCCGCCGCCGCATCCTCCTCGTCTCCTCCCTGGTGATCGGCACGGTCGCCTCCCTGGCCCTCATGGTCGCCAGCAGCTGGGTGCCGTTCCTCGACTGGGCCGCGGTCGTCGTCGCGCTGGTCGCCGGCTTCCTGGCCACGTGGGCCGCCCTGGTGGAGTTCCGCGAGTGGCGGGGCAAGGCCGCCGCCGAGGCCGCCGAGGCGCGCGCGGCCGAGCGCACGCGCACCCACCAGCTCCACGAGACCCAGCGCCGCGTCCTCACCACGGTCGACGCCCGCATCCAGGCCATCGCCGACACGCTGGGCGAGGCCCGCGCCGAGCTCGACGCCACGAAGGAGGAGCTGGTCGGCACCAAGGTCACCCTGGGCGAGACGCAGCAGCTGGTCTCCCGCCTGCGCGGCGACAACGAGGCCCTGCGCGTGGAGAACACCGACCTGCACCGCAAGCTCGCGGCCGCGACCGAGACGGACGCCGAGGCCGACGTCCTCGCGCTCCCGCGTCGCCGTGCGACCGCCACCTCCACCGAGTGGGACGCGCTCGAGGCCCCGACCGTCGTCGACCTCGACCTGCAGCGCCTCGCGCAGCCGTTCGTCGCTGAGGTCCAGGCGCGCCACGCCAACTGACCCGCACCCAACACCGCGAAACCCCCGGCCGAGCCGGGGGTTTCGCCGTCGGGCCTACTTGTCGAGGTCGCCGGCCACCCACGGCAGGGACGCCAGCGCGATGTCCAGGTCCGCGACCGCCGTTCCCGGCAGCACCGCCGGCCACGCCGAGACGTTGGCGAACGAGGGGGTCCGCAGCCGCAGCCGCCACGGGGTCTTCTCGCCCCGTGACGTCACGACCATCCCGGCGCGCCCGAGGGGTGCCTCGACCGCGGCGAGCCAGTCGCCCTCGGGCAGCTTGACCACCTTCGGCAGGTGCGCCCGGAGAGGACCGTCCGGCAGCCCGTCGAGCAGGCGGTCCACCATGGCCGCGGAGGCCGTCACCTCCGCCGCGAGGTGGCTGAAACGGGCGTGCGCGTCGCCCGTGGTGGGCGTGTCGAGGTCCAGCAGGTCGGCCAGGTCGGCCCACGGCGCCTCGTGCCCGCCGGGGCGGTCGGGGTGACGGCGCAGGTCGGTGGCCACGCCGGACGCCCGGGCCACCGGACCGGCCAGGCCGTGGGCGTCCACCTGGGCGCGGGTCACAGGCGCCACCCCGGCGCCCAGCCCACCGCCCAAGGCGGCGCCGAGCCGCGCCGCGAGCTCGGACGCCCGGGCGAGCGTCGCCCGCTCCGCGTCCGCCCAGACGGGGGTCGGGTCGCAGGCGACCCCGCCCAGCCGGACGGCCATCGGGTGCAGGCGGTTGCCGGTCAGCTCGGCCGTGCGCTCGCGCAGTTCCTCCCGGACCCCCGTGGTGTCGAGTGCCGCATCGCGCAGTCGGTGGCCGACGAACGACAGGTGGGCCAGGTGCGACGCCGTGCGGGTGTGCTCGGCCAGGACGGCGCGCACCCAGCGCGCCCGCACGGGCACCTCGACGCCGAGGGCGTCCTCGACGAGCCTGGCCAGGGTCCACTCGCCGAAGAACGGTGCCTGCCAGTCGTGGCGGTTGGCCAGGCTGAGCGCCTGGCGGTAGTCGCGGGCGGTCAGGATCGGTTCCGCACCGCGGTGGAGGGCGCCCGGCGACGGGTCGACGGAAGTGATTCGGCCTTCCGAAGCGGAAATGGCGAGGTCGAGCATTCCCGCCGATGCGGGATGGGTGGGTCCGAGGTCGAGGGTGTCACCCGCGAATTCCGGGTCGGTGATTCCGCCGATGCGGTACGCATGTGTGGTGGGCAACACGGGGCAATCCTATTTCTCCGATTGTCCCCGTGCCACCGAGAAGATACATTCATGCACGAGAGCGGCAGGAAATCTCGTGCCGTCCCCCTGATTCCATTTCGAAAGGAATGCGCGATGGCACAGCGAGTCCGCATCGAACTCACCGACGACCTGCTCAACGACGGCACCACGGCCGACGAGACGGTCACCTTCTCCCTGGACGGCGTCTCCTACGAGGTCGACCTGAGCACGGCCAACGCGGCGAAGCTCCGCGAGGACTTCGCGGCCTGGGTCGGCGTGGCCCGCCGGGTGTCCGGGCAGCGCCGGCAGGCGGGCCGTCCCGCCGCCAAGCGCGGTACGCGCAGCGGCGCCGGCTCGGCGAACGAGATCCGCGCCTGGGCGCGCGAGAACGGGTTTGAGGTGTCCGACCGCGGCCGAGTCCGCGACGAGGTCCGCGCGGCCTACGAGGCGGCCCACTGAGCCGGCCGGCCGCCGCGTTCCGGTCCTGACGACCGCACGCCCCGGGTGCCCACCCGGGGCGTGACGTCTGCCACGGGCGAACACGGAACAATCTGTCGGTGCCGGGGCGTTGACTAGACTGACGAAGAAGCCCGCGTGACGTGTGCGGGCAATCCGGCCAAGCGGCCGGAGATCAAGGAGAGCTCATGTTCGATCGGTTCACCGACCGCGCGCGGCGCGTGATCGTCCTGGCCCAGGACGAGGCGCGCATGCTCAACCACAACTACATCGGCACCGAGCACCTGCTGCTCGGCCTGATCCACGAGGGCGAGGGCGTGGCCGCGAAGGCGCTGGAGTCCCTCGGCATCTCGCTCGAGGCTGTGCGCGCCCAGGTGGAGGAGATCATCGGTCAGGGCCAGCAGGCACCGACCGGCCACATCCCGTTCACCCCGCGGGCCAAGAAGGTCCTCGAGCTGTCCATGCGCGAGGCGCTGCAGCTCAACCACCCCTACATCGGCACCGAGCACATCCTGCTCGGCCTGATCCGCGAGGGGGAGGGCGTCGCCGCCCAGGTGCTCATCAAGCTGGGCGCCGACCTCAACCGCGTGCGCAATCAGGTGCTGCAGCTGCTGTCCGGTTTCCAGGGCAGCGAGAAGCCCTCGACCGCCGGTGCCCCCGAGGCGCCCCAGCAGCAGGGCAACCAGACGATCCTCGACCAGTTCGGCCGCAACCTCACCCAGGCTGCGCGCGAGAACAAGCTCGACCCGGTCATCGGGCGCGAGAAGGAGATCGAGCGCGTCATGACCGTGCTCAGCCGCCGCACCAAGAACAACCCGGTGCTGATCGGCGAGCCCGGCGTGGGCAAGTCCGCCTGCGTGGAGGGCCTGGCCCAGCAGATCGTGCGCGGCGACGTGCCCGAGACGCTGCGCGACAAGCAGATCTACACCCTCGACCTCGGCGCGCTGGTCGCCGGTTCCCGCTACCGCGGTGACTTCGAGGAGCGGCTGAAGAAGGTGCTGAAGGAGATCCGCACCCGCGGTGACGTCGTGCTGTTCATCGACGAGATCCACACCCTGGTGGGTGCGGGTGCCGCCGAGGGCGCGATCGACGCCGCGTCGATCCTCAAGCCGATGCTCGCCCGCGGCGAGCTGCAGACCATCGGTGCGACGACGCTCGACGAGTACCGCAAGCACATTGAGAAGGACGCGGCGCTCGAGCGTCGCTTCCAGCCGATCCAGGTGGCCGAGCCGTCGATCGCGCTCACCATCGAGATCCTCAAGGGCCTGCGCGACCGCTACGAGGCGCACCACCGCATCATCATCACCGACGGTGCGCTGACCGCGGCCGCCCAGATGGCCGACCGCTACATCCAGGACCGCTTCCTGCCCGACAAGGCGATCGACCTGATCGACGAGGCCGGCGCCCGCCTCCGCATCAAGCGCATGACGGCCCCACCCGACCTGCGCGAGCTGGACGAGCGGATCGCCGTCACCCGCGGCGAGAAGGAGGCCGCGATCGACGGCCAGGACTTCGAGCGTGCGGCCCGCCTGCGTGACGACGAGAAGAAGCTGATCGCCGAGCGCAACCAGATGGAGGACCGCTGGAAGAACGGCGACCAGGGCGCCCCCGGCGAGGTCGGTGAGGAGGAGATCGCGGAGGTGCTCTCCGGCGCCACCGGCATCCCCGTGTTCAAGCTGACCGAGGAGGAGTCGAGCCGCCTGCTGCAGATGGAGCAGGAGATCGGCAAGCGCTACATCGGCCAGGAGGACGCCGTGAAGGCGCTGTCGCGCTCGATCCGCCGTACCCGCGCCGGCCTCAAGGACCCGAAGCGCCCCTCGGGCTCGTTCATCTTCGCCGGCCCCTCGGGTGTCGGAAAGACCGAACTGACCAAGGCGCTGACCGAGTTCCTGTTCGGCGATGAGAATGCGCTGATCACCCTCGACATGTCGGAGTACTCCGAGAAGCACACCGCCTCCCGGATGTTCGGTTCGCCCCCCGGTTACGTGGGTTACGAGGAGGGCGGCCAGCTCACCGAGAAGGTGCGGCGCAAGCCGTTCTCGGTGGTGCTGTTCGACGAGATCGAGAAGGCGCACCCCGACATCTTCAATTCGCTGCTGCAGATCCTGGACGAAGGTCGCCTGACCGACGCCCAGGGCCGCGTGGTCGACTTCAAGAACACCGTCATCGTGATGACGACGAACTTGGGCACCCGCGACATTTCCAAGTCGGTCAACCTCGGCTTCAGCCGCAGCGACGACCCGGTGGGCGGCTACGACAAGATGAAGGCGAAGGTGACCGACGAGCTGAAGCAGCACTTCCGCCCCGAGTTCCTGAACCGCGTCGACGAGATCATCGTGTTCCACCAGCTGACGAAGACCGACATCGAGCGGATCGTCGACCTCATGGTCGCCGACGTCGAGTCGCGTCTCGCCGACCGCGACATGGGCATCGTGCTCACCGACGCGGCCAAGACCTCGATCGCCAAGCGGGGCTTCGACCCCGTGCTGGGTGCCCGGCCGCTGCGCCGCGCGATCCAGCGCGACATCGAGGACATCCTGGCCGAGAAGATCCTGTTCGGTGAGCTGAGCTCGGGTCAGATCGTGGTGGTGGACGTGGCCCCCGAGGGGGCCGAGCTGCCGTTCACCTTCACGGGCCAGCCGCGCGCCGAGCTGCCCGACCACGCCCCCGCGGGCCTGGAGGGCTGACCAGACGCCGAGAGCCCGCGTCCCCGGCAGGGGGCGCGGGCTCTCGCGTGTCCGGGGTCAGGCGGAGCGGAAGGCCAGCAGGCCGACGATCACCAGGGCGAACAGCAGGACGACCACCGCCAGCCACAGGGTGGTGATGATGCCGAGCACCCAGCCGCCCGTCAGGGTGCCACCCGGGGCGTAGCGGCCGGCGGCCACCTCGGCGCGGGCGCGGGAGCCCATCCACCAGGCGATGGGCCCCGTGACGGGGATGAACAGGCCGATCAGCCCCAGGACCAGCACGGTGGCCGACTGCGGGTGCTCCGGCATCGCCGCCGCGTAGGGCGCGAACGGCTGCGGGTGGGGCCACGCCGCCGAGGGCGGGGGCGTCCCGTCGTACGGGTTGCTCGTCGAGGTGGGACGCTGCGGGGCGGGGGGCTGGGTCACCCCCTCAGCCTAACGTCAGAGCCGGAGGCCGTCGGCGTCCGACCGCACGAGCCCGTCGGCCAGCAGAGACGCCAGCGCCCGCTCGGCCTGCACCGGGTCGGCGGACCAGGCGGCGAGCAGCCGGTCGCGGGGGACCGCACCCTCGGCGTCCCGGAGCACCCCCAGCAGCACGCCGCGGCACTGGCGGTCGGTGCCCGCATAGGCCTGGCCCACTCGCGGCGGGCCGTCCCATGCCGGGCGCCCGGCGGCCAGCCAGGCGCAGTGCGCGCGGACCGGGCACCGGCCGCAGTCGGGGTTGTCGGCGGTGCAGACCAGGGCGCCGAGCTCCATCGACGCCGCGGCCCAGGCTGCGGCGGCCGCCGGCTCGTCGGGCAGCCAGACCTCGGCGCGCTCGCGCTCCGCGCGGGTCACGGACGCCGGGGCGAACGCCTGCCCACCCTCCAGCCGGGCGAGCACCCGGCGCACGTTCGTGTCCAGCACCACGTGGCGCCGGCCGTGGGCGAACGACGCGATCGCGGCCGCCGTGTACTCGCCGACCCCGGGCAGCCCGCGGAGCGCCGCGGCGTCGGTCGGGACCTCGCCGTTGTGCTCGTCGCGGATCGCGGTCGCCGCCGCGTGCAGCCGTTGGGCCCGGCGCGGGTAGCCCAGGCGCGCACGGCCTCGCCCGGCTCCTCCGCCGCCAGGGCAGCCGGGGTGGGCCAGCGCTCCAGCCAGGCGGCCCACACCGGGAGGACCCGCGCCACCGGGGTCTGTTGCAGCATGTACTCGCTCACCATGACGCCCCACGGGGTGCAGTCGGGCTCGCGCCAGGGGAGTGGGCGCGCATGCGCGGCGAACCAGGCCGTCACGTCGGCGACGACCCGTTGCCTAGCCGGCAAGGGCCTTCTCGGAGATGTGCGTGAGCCCGTCGCGGACCTGGCGGGCGATGTCGGCGGTGACGCCCTCGACGGTGGTGAGCTCGGCCGTGGACGCGGCGAACAGCCCGTTGAGGTCGCCGAAGCGCTCGACGAGCTCGCCCCGCACCCGGGCCGGCAGGCGCGGGATCGAGGCGAGCTGCCGGTACCCGCGCGGGCGCATCGGCGAGTCGAGGTGCAGCTCGGGGGCGAAGCCCAGCGATCGGGCGACGAGCACGATGTCGAAGAGCTCTTGGTCGTCGAGGCGGGCCAGCCGGGCGAACGGCATCGCCTCCTGCTCGGCGACGTAGTCGCGCTGCACCAGCGAGGAGACCGGGGTCAGGTCGTCGACGAGGTCGCGCAGCTGCAGCGCGGCCAGCCGGCCGTCGCCGCCCATGGCGGTGATGTAGCTCGTGGCCTCGTCGGCGAGGCGGTTGGTCAGCTCGAAGCGCTGGGCGACGTGCGCGAGGTCGCGCAGGGTCACCGAGTCGTGCACCTCGAGGCCGGTGAGCCGCTCGAGCGAGGCGTTGAGCCGGGTGCGGTTGCCCTGGATCGCCGACAGCGCCTGGCCGACCCGGTCGAGCAGCTGGTCGGGCCGGGGCACGATCTGGCGGCCGGCGCCGGCGAAGAGCGAGATGGTGTCCATCGACGCCGACACGGTGACGACGGGGACTCCCACCTGCTTGGCGACCCGCTCGGCGGTTCGGTGCCGGGTGCCGGTCTCGGTGGTGGGGATGTCGGCGGCCGGCGACAGGTGCACGGCGGCCGCCACGATGCGGGTCAGGTCGGTGCTGAGGACGATGGCGCCGTCCATCTTGGCCAGCTCACGCATCCGGGTCGCGTTGAAGGGCACGTCGATGGCGAAGCCGCCGGTCGAGATGGCCTCGAGCTCGGGGTTGGTGCCGAGCACGACCAGGGCGCCGGTGTGGCCGCTGACGATCCGGTCCAGTCCGTCGCGCAGCGGGGTGCCCGGTGCGAGCTGGGCGATCTCGTCGGGGAGCCGTCCGATGCTCACGCTGCCTCCTGCGGTGGGTCTGCGGCCAGTCTACTGGGGCGCCATCCCGATCGAACCGGGGGTGGCCTGCCCCCGCGCGCGCTTCTCCAGCGGCACCACCTTGCCCGTGGAGTTGCCGAAGGCGGCGCGCAGGGCCTCGTCGATCGAGGTCACCTCCACCACCTTGATGCCCTCGACCCGCGCGTCCCTCCCCGCGCCGGCGGGGATGATCGCGCGCTCGAACCCCAGCCGGGCCGCCTCGGCGAGCCGGCGTCCGATGGCCGCCACCCGGCGCACCTCGCCCGAGAGGCCCACCTCGCCGATGGCGAGCAGGCGGCCCACCGGTTCCTCGTCCCGCAGCGCGGAGGCCACCGCGATCGCCAGCGCGAGGTCGGCGGCCGGGTCGCTCAGGCGCACCCCGCCGACGGTCGAGGCGTACACGTCGCGCGTGTGCAGCTTGTGCCCGGCACGGCGCTGCAGCACCGCCAGCGTCATGGTGACCCGCGCGTTCTCGAGCCCGTGGGTCATGCGGCGCGGCTGCTGGAGGCTGGTCGGCACGACGAGGGCCTGCACCTCGGCGACCAGGGGGCGCCGCCCCTCGAGGCTCACCGTGACGCACGTGCCCGCCGTGGGCCCCGTGCTCGAGGTGAACAGCCCCGACGGGTCGGGCACCTCGCGGATGCCGGACTCGGTCATCTCGAAGCAGCCCACCTCGTCGGCCGGGCCGTAGCGGTTCTTGGTGGCCCGCACCATGCGGAACCCGCCGTGCCGCTCGCCCTCGAAGCTGAGCACGACGTCGACGAGGTGCTCCAGCGTCCGCGGGCCGGCGAGCGCGCCGTCCTTCGTCACGTGGCCGATGATCAGCACCGCCATGCCGCGGCGCTTCGCCGTGCGCACGAGCGCGTTGGTCACCTCGCGGACCTGCGCGACCCCGCCGGCGACGCCCTCGGTGCCCTGCGCCTGCACCGTCTGCACCGAGTCGAGCACCAGCAGGCTCGGGGAGTGCTCCTCGATGTGGCCCAGAACCACCCCGAGGTCGGACTCGGCCGCCAGGAACAGCTCGTCGTGCAGGGCGCCGGTGCGGTCGGCCCGCAGGCGCACCTGGGCAGCCGACTCCTCCGCCGTCACGTACAGCGTGCGCCGGCCCGTCGCGGCCCACCGGGCCGCGACCTCGAGCAGCAGCGTCGACTTGCCCACGCCCGGCTCGCCGCCGAGCAGGACCACCGCGCCCGGCACCAGCCCGTCACCCAGCACGCGGTCGAGCTCGCCGATCCCCGTCCGGACGCCCCGGGCTGCGGACGCCTCGACCTCCGTGATGCGCAGCGCCGGCTGGGACGGGCGCTGCGACGCCACCGCGCGCGCACCCTGGGTCTGCCCCTCGGACAGGCTGCCCCAGGCCTGGCACTGCCCGCAGCGGCCCACCCAGCGGCCCGTCGTCCAGCCGCACTCGGTGCAGCGGTAGCTCGTGGTGGTCTTGGCCATGCCCCCAACCTAGGGCCCCGGGCAGACAAAACCGGACGCCGCGGCGTCCGGTCGTCGTCGGCGAGCGTCAGATGGTGACGATGCCGTTGGGGCAGCGGAACGTGACCGCCTCGATGCCCGGGTTGCCGTTGGGGGAGTTGAAGCTGAGCGCGACGCCGTCGAACACGGGGCCGAGGTCCTCGCCGACCCACTCCGAGACGCGCTCCGGCGAGCCGGACAGGCGGATCTCCAGCAGCTCCACCGGCTCGGGCGGGAGGGCGGACGGGCGGAGCTCCGGGTCGCTGGTCCACTTCACGAAGAAGGGGAGCTGCGGGTCGGCCATGAGGCCCTTGATGCCGATCTGCTGCCAGTCGAGGCGGCGCCCGTCGGGGAACTGCCGGGTGCCGTCGACGGCCTGGCGCTCGAGGCGGGCCTCCAGCGGCGACATGTCGTCGACCTCCAGCACCCACGCCAGCCAGCCACCACCCAGCTCGGTCCGTGCCCGGACGGCCTGGCCGAAGATCGCCTTCTCGGCGGCCGGGTGCTCCAGCACCTCGACGACCTCGATGTAGCGGCCGTCGGCCATGGTGAGGATGTTGTTGCGGGTGCCGAACCTCGGGTGGAAGCCGCCATCGCGGAACTCCACGCCCAAGGTCTCCTCGAGGCGGCCGACCGCAGCGGCGAGGCCGTCCGGCCCGGCGGCGAACGAGAGATTCGACAGGCGCATGACAGCATTCAAACCCATCGCCGACCGACGCGCCAATCGAGGGCAAAACCCCCAGTCGCAGTGGGTATCACGATATCGAGAAAATTTCACCGACAGGGGGTCGCTGGTGCGTTGTCAGGGAAGGCATGCCTATGCTGTGACGGTGAGTGGGAACCCAGCCTGGCCCGGACCGGAGGCCGGTCGCACGCCCAGGGTTGGCCTGTCGACCTCGTCGGTTTACCCCGAGTCCACGGCCAGCTGCTTCGAGCTGGCGAGCCGGTTGGGCTACGACGGCGTCGAGGTGATGGTCGGCATCGACCCGGTGAGCCGCGACGTGGACGCCCTCGTGCAGCTGCGCGAGTACCACGGCGTCGACGTCCTCTCGATCCACGCCCCGACCCTGCTGGTCACGCAGGGCACGTGGGGCAACGACCCGTGGGAGAAGCTCGAGCGCTCGGCTCTCGCCGCCCACCGGCTCGGGGCCGACTCGGTCGTCGTGCACCCGCCGTTCCGCTGGCAGCGCTCCTACGCGCAGGGGTTCATCGAGGGGGTCCGCCGCCTCGAGCGCACCACGGGCATCATCTTCGCGGTCGAGAACATGTTCCCCTGGCGCGGCCCCCGCGGCACCGAGGTGCGCGCCTACTCGCCGGGGTGGGACCCGACGGAGCGCGACTACGACCACCTCACCCTCGACCTGTCGCACGCGTCGACGTCGAAGCAGAAGTCGCTCGACCTGGTCGACGCCTGGGGCGAGCGCCTGACCCACGTGCACCTCACCGACGGTGACGGCTCGATCGCCGACTCCCACCTGTTCCCGGGCGAGGGTGACCAGGACGCGCACAAGGTGCTCGCCACGCTCGCCGCCCGCGGGTTCGCCGGCCACGTCGTCCTCGAGCTGAACACCCGCTCGATCGGGTCCCGCTCGGCCCGTGAGGAGGCCCTGGCCCGCGCCCTCGCGTGGAGCCGCGAGGCGCTGACCGTCCGGGTGGTGCGGTGAGCTCGGCCGCACCCGCGGCGTCCCCGGCACGCCCCCTGACCGAGGTGCTGCTGGTGCTGGGCGTCTCGCTGGGCCAGAGCGCGGTCTACTCGCTGCTGTCGATCATCGAGAAGCTGACCCGCGACGTCCCGCTCAACCAGCAGACCACGTCGATGAACAACTCGGTTACGCCCGACCGCAGCTGGCTCGACCTGGCCTACCAGCTGGCCGGCATCGCCTTCCCGCTCGTGCCGATGCTGCTCTCGCTGTACCTGCTCAAGCTCACCGGTGACCGGGCGGGGATCGGCTTCGACCTGCGGCGTCCGGGCTTCGACCTGGGCCGCGGCTTCCTGGCCGCGGCGGTCATCGGCATCCCCGGCCTGGCCTTCTACTTCGCCGCGCGCGAGCTCGGCTTCAACACCAACGTGGCCCCGGCCAACCTGGCCGCGAACTGGTGGACGATCCCGGTCCTGGTCGGCTACTCGCTGATGAACGGCCTGCTGGAGGAGGTCGTCATGCTCGGCTTCGTCCTGAAGCGGTTCGAGCAGATGCGGATGGGCCCGTGGGTCGCCATCGCCGTGAGCGCGGTGATCCGCGGGGCGTACCACCTGTACCAGGGCTTCGGCGGCTTCGTGGGCAACATCGTGATGGGCCTGGTCTTCGGCTGGATGTACAGGCGCTGGGGCCGCGTGATGCCGCTCGTGGTGGCGCACGTCATCCTTGACCTGGTCAGCTTCATCGGCTACGCCCTCGTCGCGCCGTACACCGACTGGTTCTGACCGAGGCAACACCGTGGGACGCCTCGCGGCGGCCCGGGGGCCCCGCCGTAGGATGGCCCCCATGCGTGTTGGAGTCTTCGGTGCGACCGGTCAGGTCGGTCAGGTCATGCGTGCCCTCCTGGAGGAGCGCGACTTCCCCCTCGACGAGGTGCGGTTCTTCAGCTCGGCCAAGTCGGCCGGCAGGACCATCCCGTTCAAGGGCAAGGACGTGACCGTCGAGGACACCGCCACCGCCGACCTCAGCGGCCTCGACATCGCCCTGATGTCGGCCGGCGCCACCATGTCGCGCGAGTACGCCCCGAAGGTCGCCGCGCTCGGCGCGACCGTCGTCGACAACTCGTCGGCCTGGCGCAAGGACGACGACGTGCCGCTGGTCGTCAGCGAGGTCAACCCCGAGGACGCGATCAACCCGCCCAAGGGCATCATCGCCAACCCGAACTGCACCACGATGGCCGCGATGCCGGTCATCAAGCCGCTGCACGACGCCGCCGGCCTGACGCGCCTCACGGTGGCCACCTACCAGGCCGTCTCCGGCTCGGGCGTCAAGGGCGTCGAGGCGCTGGCCGACCAGGTCGCCGCCATCGAGGACCCGCGCCCGCTGGCGCTGGACGGCTCGGCCGTCGAGGCCGGCGACACCGCCCCCTACGTGGCGCCGATCGCCTACAACGTGGTCGCCATCGCCGGCTCGATCGTCGCCGACGGCTCCGGCGAGACCGACGAGGAGCAGAAGCTCCGCAACGAGTCCCGCAAGATCCTGCACCTGCCCGAGCTGCTGGTGTCCGGCACCTGCGTGCGCGTCCCGGTCTTCTCCGGCCACAGCCTGGCCGTGCACGCCGAGTTCGAGCGCGACATCACCCCCGAGCAGGCGACCGAGCTGCTGGCCAACGCCCCGGGCGTCCAGCTGGCCGAGGTGCCCCAGCCGCGGGTGGCGGCCGGCGCCGACGACGTGTTCGTGGGCCGCATCCGCCAGGACCAGGGCGTCCCCGGCAAGCGCGGCCTCGTGCTCTTCCTGAGCGGCGACAACCTCCGCAAGGGCGCCGCGCTGAACGCGATCCAGGTCGCCGAGATCCTGGCCGGCCGCAAGTGAGCCACACCGCCCTCATCGGCACCGGCGTGATGGGGGAGACCCTGCTCGCCGGGCTGCTGCGCGCCGGGTGGGCGCCCACCTCGATCGTGGGGGCCGACCGCCGCGAGTCCCGCCGGCAGGAGCTGGAGGGGTGCTACGGCGTCCGGTGCGTGGAGTCGCCCGCCGACGCCGTCGACGGGGCCGACACGGTGCTGCTGGTCGTCAAGCCCCAGGACGTCGCCGACCTGCTGCCCGCCATCGCCCCGCACCTGGCCGAGGGCGCGCTGCTCGTGTCGCTGTGCGCCGGCGTCACCACCGCCCAGCTCGAGGTGGGACTGCCCGAGGGCACCCCCGTCGTCCGGGTCATGCCGAACACGCCCGCCCAGGTCTCCGAGGGCATGGCCGCGGTCTCCGCGGGCGTCCACGCCGCCGAGGTCGACCTCGAGAAGGCCGTCCACATCATGGAGGCGGTCGGGCAGGCGGTGGTCGTCCCCGAGAAGTACCAGGACGCCGTGACCGCCATCTCCGGCTCCGGCCCGGCCTACCTGTTCTTCGTCGTGGAGGCAATGATCGACGCCGGCGTCATGCTCGGCCTGCCCCGCGACATCTCCACCAAGCTGGTCAACCAGACGATGTTCGGGTCGGCCAAGCTGCTGGTGGAGTCCGAGCAGCACCCCAACCTGCTCCGCGAGATGGTCACCTCGCCGGCCGGCACCACCGCCGCGGCGCTGCGCCACCTCGAGGAACGCTCGGTCAAGGCCGCCTTCATGGCCGCCATGGAGGCCGCGCGCGACCGCTCGGCCGAACTGGGCCGCGGCTGAGCCACCGTTTGGCCGGTACCGGCACAGCGAGTAGGATGCTGTCCTTGCGGGCCCCGTGCGGGCGCGCACACCATCAAGAGTTCCCCGCCTCCAAGGTCTGGGGGCGTGCAGAGGAGAAACACACGTGGGTTCGGTCATCAAGAAGCGTCGCAAGCGGATGGCGAAGAAGAAGCACCGCAAGCTGCTGAAGAAGACGCGTATCCAGCGCCGCCGCGCTGGCAAGTGATCTTCGGCGGCCCATGACGCTTCCGGGCACCCGCGTGGTGGTCCTGACCCGTCAGGGGTGCCACCTCTGCGACGACGCGATCGCAGTCATCGAGACGGTCTGCCGGGAACGCGATGTTCCTTGGCAGGCCGTCGACGTCGATTCCGACCCCGAGCTCCGGGCGCAGTACACCGACCACGTGCCGGTCACCTTCGTCGACGGGGTGCAGCACGCCCAGTGGTTCCTCGACGCCGACCGCTTCGCCGCCGCGCTCGCCTGAGCGCCTATCCTTACCACCATGCAGCCCACGATCGTCCACGTCTGCCGTCACGGACAGGTGCAGAATCCTGAGCACATCCTGTACGGCCGCGCCCCCGGCTACGGGCTGAGCGACCTGGGCCGGCAGATGGCCGAGCGGCTGGGCGAGTACTTCGCCGAGACCCCGCTCGACAGGCTCTACGTCTCGCCGCTGCAGCGCGCCAAGGAGACCCTGGCGCCGATCGCCGCCCGCCACCCCGACCTCGACATCACCGAGGAGCCGCGGGTCATCGAGGCGGCCAACCACTTCGAGGGCCGCACCTTCGGCCGGTACAACCAGAAGCTGCTCAACCCGGCCAACTGGTGGCACTTCCGCAACCCCATGCGGCCGAGCTGGGGCGAGCCCTACCGGCTGATCGCGGCCCGCATGCGCGCCGCGCTGGGCGACATGGCGGCGTCCGTGCCCCAGGGCGGGCAGGCGCTCGTCGTGGCCCACCAGCTGCCCATCTACATCGCCCGCCTGGACGCCGAGGGCCGCAGTTTCGTGCACAACCCGGCCAACCGCCAGTGCCGCCTGGCCTCGGTGACGAGCTTCCACTACCTGGACGGCCGCGTGGTCAAGGTCGAGTACGCCGAGCCGTGCGCCGACCTGTACCCGGTCAACCAGAAGATGTTCCGGCCCGGGATGTGAGGCGGGTGACCCTGCGTCGACACCGGTCCGTGCGGCTGCTGGCCGCGCTTGCGGCGTCCGTCCTCCTGGCCGGGTGCGCGTCCGGCCCGAGCGCCGAGGGCGGCTTCGTCGGCGGGGACGGCTCGCTGACCGTCGTGCCCGTCGCCGAGCGCGAGCCCGCCCCGCAGGTCACCGGCGAGCTGCTCGGCGGTGGGTCCTTCGACTCGGCCGACCTGTCGGGCAAGGTCATCGTCTACAACGTGTGGGGCTCCTGGTGCGCGCCCTGCCGCAAGGAGGCCCCCGCCCTCGAGGCGGCCGCGCGAGCCACCGCAGACACGGCGCAGTTCGTCGGCATCAACACCCGCGACCTGTCGCAGGAGCCGGCCCTCGCCTTCACCCGCGCGTTCGGGGTGACGTTCCCGAGCGTGTTCGACCCCGACGGCCGCGAGTTGCTCAAGTTCGGCACCCAGTTGCCGCCGAGCGCGATCCCCAGCACGATCGTGGTGGACGCCGAGGGCCGCGTCGCCGCCCGCGTCCTGGGCGAGACCACCGAGGCCACGATCCGCGGCCTGGTCGACGACGTGGCGGCCGGGAAGTGACGCCCCTCGACCTCGGTGACTGGTTCGCGGCCGCGGCCGGCGGCTCCATGCTGCTGGCCCTGCCCGTCGCGGTCGTCGCCGGGGTCGTCTCCTTCTTCTCCCCGTGCGTGCTGCCCCTGCTGCCGGGCTACCTGTCGTACGCGACCGGGCTCGCGGCGTCCGACGTCGCCCGCGCCGACGGCCACCGCGGCCGCATCCTGCTGGGCACCAGCCTGTTCGTCGCCGGGTTCGCGCTCGTCTTCGTCTCGACGGGCGCCCTGTTCGGCGGCCTCGGCAGCCTGCTGTTCACGTGGAGCCGCGCGATCTCGATCGCGATCGGCATCGTCGCCATCGCGCTGGGCCTGGTCTTCGCCGGGGTGATCCGGTTCGGGCAGGGCACCTGGCGCGTCGGCGGCGGCACCGCCCCGGCGGTCGGGCTGGCCGCCGCGCCCCTGCTCGGCATCGTGTTCGGCCTGGGCTGGACGCCCTGCATCGGCCCGACCCTGTCGGTGGTGCTGACGCTGGCGCTCAACGAGGGCACCGCCCTGCGCGGCGCCGTGCTCGCGCTGGCCTACGCGCTGGGCCTGGGCGTCCCGTTCCTCGTCGCGGGGCTGGCCTTCGACCGGTTCGCGGGCACCATGGAGTGGGTGAGGCGCCACCAGGGGCTGCTGCAGAAGCTCGGCGGCGGCGTGATGGTGGCGGTGGGCGTCCTGCTCGTCACCGGCCTGTGGGACCACCTCATGGGCATCGTCCGGCAGTGGGTCTCGGCGTACGGGGTGTTGATCTGATGGCGTTGGTGAGGTTGTTCTGGGCGCAGCTCACGTCGATGCGCACGGCGTTGATCCTGCTGCTCGTGCTCGCCCTCGTGGCGATCCCCGGCTCGCTGCTCCCGCAGCGTCCGGTCGCGCCGATCCGCGTCAACGACTGGAAGACCGCCAACCCGGCCGTCGCCGACCTGTACGAGGCCCTGGGCCTGTTCGACGTCTACGGCTCCCCGTGGTTCGCCGCGGTCTACCTGCTGCTCACCGTGTCGCTCATCGGCTGCATCGTTCCCCGCATCCAGGTCTACGCCAAGGCCCTGCGCCAGCCGCCGCCCCGCACGCCCAAGGTGCTCGGACGCCTCCCCGCCAGCGTCGCGGGCACCTCGGCCCTCTCGGCCGACGAGGCGCTGACCGCCGCCGAGGGCGTCCTGAAGGCCAAGCGGTTCCGCACCCGGCGCGACGGGGACTCCGTGGCCGCTGAGCGCGGCTACCTGCGCGAGTTCGGCAACATCCTGTTCCACCTCAGCTTCGCCCTCATGCTCGTCGGCGTCGCGTGGAACACCCTGTGGGCCTACAAGGGCGAGGTCATCGTCGTCGAGGGCCAGGCGTTCAGCAACAGCCTCACCCAGTACGACGACTTCAGCGCCGGCGGCGCGTTCCGCCCGGCGAACCTCCAGCCCTTCACGATCTGGGTCGACTCCTTCACCGCCAAGTTCGAGACCGGCGAGGTCCAGCGCGGCGCCGCGCGGGTGTTCGAGGCCGACGTTCGGGTCGCCCACGGCGACGGCTCCACCGAGACCGCCCGCATCGAGGTCAACCACCCGCTCGTGGTCGACGGCACGCAGGTGCACCTGATCGGCCACGGCTACGCGCCGGTGGTCACCGTGACCGACGCCCAGGGCAACACGGCCTACTCGGGCCCGGTGGTGTTCCTGCCCCAGGACGGCAACTTCACCTCGCTCGGGGTGATCAAGGCCCCCGACGCCCGGCCCAACTACCTGGGCTTCGAGGGCTTCTTCCTGCCCACCGCCATCGTCGACGAGATGGGGCCGCGCTCGGTGTTCCCGGACGCCCTCGCCCCCGAACTGTTCGTCAACGTGTGGACCGGCCCGGTCCGCGAGGAGACCGGACGCCCCGAGAGCGTGTACTCCCTCACCAAGGACGGCCTGGAGCAGATGCGGACGCCCGACGGCAACGTCGTGACCTTCCGGATCGCGCCCGGCCAGGTCATCGACCTGCCCGACGGGTCCAGCCTGTCGTTCGACGACTGGCGGCGCTGGACGAAGCTCCAGGTCTCCAACGAGCCCGGCCTGTGGCTCGTGATCGGCTCGGTGCTGCTCTCGGTGCTGGGCATGATGCTGAGCATGTACGTGCGTCCGCGACGCCTGTGGCTACGGGCGACGGAGACCGCCGATGGACTCCGGGTCGAGGCCGGCGGCCTCGATCGGGCAGAATCATCGGTGGGACTGGCCGACGACGTGGCCGAACTCGCGGCGTCCGCCGGACTGGCCGATGCAGCCCTGACCCAGGAGGTGGCCCCATGACCGAGGCGTACTCGAGCCTGCCGATGGTGTTGTCGGCGGTGATCTACCTGCTGGCGATGACCGCCCACGCGATCGAGTGGGCCTCCGCCCGCAAGCCGGCCACCGACCGCGAGCAGGTGCTCGTCGGGGCCGGCGGACCCGAGGTGGCCGCCCCCGCCGAGAACGAGTACCGGGTGAGCCTGTTCGGCCGCATCGGCGTCGCGCTGACCGTCGTCGGCGCCGGTTCGCACATCGCCGGCGTCGTCCTGCGCGGGCTGGCGGCGGGCCGCTGGCCGTGGGGCAACATGTACGAGTTCATCACCAGCTCGCTCGCGTTCGCCGTGGTGTTCTACCTCGTGCTCGTGTGGCGCCGCGGCTGGTCGTGGCTGGGCCTGCCCGTCACCCTGCTGCTGTCGGTGGGCCAGGGGCTGGCCGTGACCGTCTTCTACGTCGCGATCGCCCCGCTCGTGCCAGCCCTGCACTCGGTGTGGTTCATCATCCACATCGTCGCCGCCGCCATCGCCGGCGCCGCCTTCAACGTGGGCGCGATCGCTGCGATCCTCTACCTGATCCGCGACCGGGCCGAGCGCAAGGGAGCCGTCGGCGGCTACCTCGCCCGCCTGCCGAAGGCCGCCGCGCTGGACGACTTCTCGTTCCGGGTGCACCGCTTCGCCTTCCCGCTGTGGACGTTCACGATCCTCGCCGGCGCCGTCTGGGCCGACTACGCGTGGGGCCGCTTCTGGGGCTGGGACCCGAAGGAGACCTGGTCGCTGGTGACCTGGGTCGTCTACGCCGCCTACCTGCACGCCCGCGTGACCGCCGGCTGGAAGGGCACCCGCGCCGCCTGGCTCGCCGTGCTCGGCGTGGTGACGTTCTGGTTCAACTTCATCGGCGTCAACCTGCTGACCGTCGGCCTGCACAGCTACGCCGGCATCTGACCGCGGGGTCGCGCGGCGATCTGGGAGACTGAACGCCGTGCGTACCTTCGACCTGATCGTCATCGGCTCCGGCTCCGGCAACTCCATCGTCGACGAGCGCTTCGCCGACTGGGACGTGGCCCTGATCGACGACGGCGCCCGCTTCGGCGGCACCTGCCTCAACTACGGCTGCATCCCCACCAAGATGTTCGTGCTGCCCGCCGACCACCTGCGCGCGCCCGGCGCCGCCGCCGCGATCGGCGTGGACGCCCCGCAGCCGACGGCCGACTGGGCGACGGTCCGCGACCGCATCTTCGGGCGGATCGACCCCATCTCCACCGGGGGCGAGGCGTGGCGGGCGCAGGCGTCCAACGTCACCCTGTACCGCGACACCGCGCGCTTCGTGGCCGAACGCGAGCTCGAGGTCGCCGGCGAGCGGATCACCGCCCCCCTGATCGTGATCGCCGCCGGCTCGCGCTGCACCTCGCCGGCCTCGATCGAGGGCCTCGACGAGGCCTGGTCGTCGGGCCGGGTGCACAACTCCGACACCATCATGCGGATCGACGACGTCCCGCGCCGGCTGGCCATCATCGGCGGCGGCTTCATCGCCGCCGAGTTCGCCCACGTGTTCAGCGCCTTCGGGTCGCAGGTGACGGGGGTCGTGCGCGGTGACCGGATGCTGCGCCACGAGGACGAGGAGATCTCCCGGCGCTACACCGAGGCCGCGGGCCGCGACATGACCCTGCTGCTGGGCCACGCCACCCGCCGCGTGGAGACCGGCGAGGACGGCGTCCGCGTGCACGTCAGCGACAGCTCGGGGGCCGAGCGGGTGGTCGAGGCCGACGTCCTGCTCGTGGCCACCGGCCGCCGCCCCAACAGCGACCGGTTGGACGTGCGCGCCGGCGGCATCGCGCTGGACGAGGCCGGCTTCGTGCTGGTCGACGCCTGGCAGCGCACCTCGGTCGAGGGCGTGTACGCGCTCGGGGACGTGTCCTCGCCGTGGATGCTCAAGCACGTCGCCAACCACGAGGCCCGCGTCGTCCAGCACAACCTGCTCCACCCCGACGCACCTATCACGGCGAACCACGCCGCGATCCCGCACGCCGTGTTCGGCCACCCGCAGGTGGCCTCGGTGGGCATGACCGAGGCCGAGGCGCTCGCCTGTGGCGAGCAGGTCGCCGTCGCCGTGCAGGAGTACTCCACGACCGCCTACGGCTGGGCGATGGAGGACACCGCCAGCTGCGTGAAGCTCGTCGCCGACCGCGAGACCGGCCTGCTCCTGGGCGGGCACATCATCGGCCCGCAGGCCTCCACGCTGATCCAGCCCGTGATCCAGGCCATGGCCACCGGGCTGACCGTGCAGCAGATGGCGCGCGGGCAGTACTGGATCCACCCGGCGCTGACCGAGGTCGTCGAGAACGCGTTGCTCTCGCTCGGGATCGACCAGTGAGGCGCCGCGGCCTGGCCGCCGGCGTCCTCGCCCTGGCACTCGTCGGGTGCGCCCAGGTGCAGCCGGGAACGGGGCCCACCCCCACGGGACCGGTCGACGGGCCCACGGCCGCGGTGACCGCCGGGCCCACGCCCGTGGCGTCCGGTGCGACGGGGACGTCGTCCCCGTCCGCCACGGCCGGCGTGACCACGTGCGCCGACCTGGCCGGTTCCCTGGACCTGCGCGCGCAGGCCGCGCAGCTCGTCATGGTCGGCATCCACGGGGAACTCGACGCGGCCGAGGCGGCGGCGCTCGAGGAGTATGGGTTCGGGTCGGCGATCCTGATGGGCAACACCACGCACGGCGTGGCCGGCACCAGGCAGCGCACCGACGCCATCCAGGCGGCAGGCAAGGGCCAGGTGCTCGTCGCCGTGGACCAGGAGGGTGGGCTCGTCCGCCGGCTGAAGGGGCCCGGTTTCACCGACATGCCGTCGGCGGCCGAGCAGGCGAAGCTGGACCCGGCCGAGCTGTCCGCGGCGGCGCAGACGTGGGGCGCGGAGATGGCGAAGGCCGGCGTCCACCTCGACTTCGCGCCCGTCGCCGACGTGGTGCCCGCCGCCAAGGTCGGGACGAACGAGCCGATCGGCAAGATCGGCCGCGGCTACGGCACCACCCCCGAGCAGGTGGCCGCCAACGTCGAGGCCGTGGTGACCGGGTTCCAGCGCGGCGGGATCGCGGCCTCGGTCAAGCACTTCCCGAACCTGGGCGAGGTGGTCGGCAACACCGACTTCGCCACGAAGGTCGTCGACGACGTGACGACCCGGGACGCCGCCTCGCTCGAGCCCTACCGGCGCGCGATCGCCGCCGGGGTCGAGACCGTCATGGTCGCGACCGCGTGGTACCCCCTCATCGACGCGGACGCCCCGGCCGCCTTCAGCCCCGCCGTGCTGTCGATCCTGCGCGACGACCTGGGGTACACCGGCGTGATCGCCAGCGACGACCTCGGCGTGGCCAAGGCCGTGGCCGACGTGCCGGCCCGGGAGCGGGCCGTCCGGTTCGTGCGGGCGGGTGGGGACCTGGCGGTGGCCGTCGACGTGGCCCCCGCGGAGGCGATGGTGGACGGGCTCGCGGCGGCCGCCGCCGACGACGCCGACCTGGCGGCCCGGGTGGCCGAGTCCGCCGGCCGGGTGCTCGCGCTGAAGTCGCAGTTCGGCCTGGCCGCCTGCGAGGTCGTGGTCGGCTAGGAGCCTGCTGAACAATCTGTCCGCGTGCCCACGGGACTGACCGGCAGCTGGCTGGAATTGTTGGGTTGTGCAGGGTGAGTCGAGTCCGCAGCGGGATGTGTTGGACGTGGAGTCGCTGGCGGGGCATTTGTTGCCGGCTGGCAGCGTGTTCCGGTTCTTGGCCGAGCACCGGCACCGCCTGTTCCCGGACGCGTTGTTCGCCG
>NZ_JACJFX010000021.1:0-58414 GCF_014164675.1 Propioniciclava sp. MC1683
CTGGCCTTCATCGACAACTTCTCCTCAAGCCGCACACCCCATCGTGGCCGGCCCCACCCCCTCACGCGGGGAAAGTCTGTGAGGCACAGCACCCTGCTACGCGGGGACTATGTGTGAGTGTCGTCGCCGATTTGGCCTTCCCCGGTGGTTGGGCTAAAGTGGTCCGAGCAACCAACGCGGGGTGGAGCAGCTCGGTAGCTCGCTAGGCTCATAACCTAGAGGTCAGGGGTTCAAATCCCCTCCCCGCTACGACTCACGAAGGGCCCGGATCTGATCCGGGCCCTTTCGCATGTGCTTGACTGGCCCGGTGACCACCGCCGTTCCCCTCGGGTACCCGATCCACGAGCACACCCTCGAGAACGGCCTACGGGTGGTGGTCAGCCCCGACCACGCGGTCCCCTTCGTCGCGGTGAACCTCTGGTACGACGTGGGTTCGCGCGACGAGCAGCCCGGGCGCACCGGCCTGGCGCACCTGTTCGAGCACGTCATGTTCCAGGGCTCGGAGAACGTCGCCAGCGGCGAGCACTTCAACACCCTGCAGGCCTCCGGGGCCACCGGCAACGCGACCACGTGGTTCGACCGCACCAACTACTTCGAGGCCGTGCCGACCGGCGTGCTGGACCTGGCCCTGTGGCTCGAGGCCGACCGGATGGCCAACCTCCTGCCCGCCCTGACCCAGGAGAACCTCGACACCCAGCGCGAGGTGGTCAAGGAGGAGAAGCGCCAGCGCTACGACAACGCCCCCTACGGCGACACCATCGACCACGTGCTGGCCCTGGCGTTCCCGCCCGAGCACCCGTACGGGCACACGGTCATCGGCTCGATGGCCGACCTGGACGCCGCCTCGCTCGACGACACCCACGCCTTCTTCACCCGCTGGTACTCCCCCGCCAACGCCGTGCTCACGCTGGTCGGCGACGTCACCGCCGAGGACGGGCTGGCCAAGGCCCGGGCCCTCTTCGGGCACCTCCCCACCCGCGGTGTCCCGGCCCGCGCCCGGGTGAGCCCGCTGCCGCCGCACGCCGGCGTCCCGCGTCGGGTCGCGACGGCGCCCGTCCCGGCCGACATGCTGTACCTCCAGTGGCGCACGCCCGCCCGCGGCTCCCGGCTCGCCGACGCGGTGGACATCGCGCTCACGGTGCTCGGCGGCAGCGAGACGTCGCGGCTCTACCGACGCCTCGTCCGCGAGGACGGGACCTGTTCGGGGGCCGGCTCGTCGGCCATCCCCCTGGCCTGGGGCAACTCGCTGTCCCTGGCGTACACCCGCGCGCTCGACGGCGCCGACCTCGCCGCGATCGAGCAGGCCCTGTGCGACGAGGTCGAGCGGCTCTGCGCCGACGGGCCGACCGACGCCGAACTGCAGCGGGCCCACATCCAGTTCGAGCGCGAGTGGCTGGGCGAGTGCGCCCGCCTGGAGTCGCGCGCCGACCTGTTCAGCGCGCACGCCACGATGTTCGGCGACCCGGGGCGGGTGAACCGCCGCATCGTCGAGTACACGGCCGTGACCGCGGCCGAGGTGCGGGACGCCGCGCGCGCCTGGCTGCGCCCCGACCAGCGCGCCGTGCTGGAGTACCGCCGCGGACCGATGGGACCCGACCAATGGTGACGATGCCGACCCGCCCGACGACCACCCCGCCCGGGCCCTGGTCGTTCCCCAGCAGCCAGCGCTTCACCCTCGACAACGGTCTGCGCGTCATCGTCCACGACCTGCCCGGCCAGTACGTGGTCTCGGCCGGCCTCATGCTGGACGTCCCGCTCACCAGCGAGCCGGAGGACCTCGAAGGCGTGGCGCTGCTCACGGCGTCCACCCTGAGCGAGGGCACCCACGACCACCCCGGGACGAGCTTCACCGAGGCCGTCGAGTCCTGCGGGGCGGTGCTGGACGCCGCCGTCGGCCAGAGCCACGCGCACGTGCTGGTCGACGTCCCGGGGGCACGCCTGCCCGAGGCGATGGCGCTCCTGGCCGAGGCGATCACGCAGCCCCAGCTCGCCGACGCCGACGTCGAGCGGCACCGCCTCCTCCACGCCGCCCAGCTCGAGCAGCAGCTCGCGACGGGTGCGGGCCGGGCCAACCACGCGCTGCGCCGCGCCCTCATCGACCCGGCCTTCCGCGCCTCCCGGGGCAAGCAGGGCATGCCGGGCAGCCTCCAGGCCGTCACCGGTGCCGACGTGCGCGCCCACCACGCCGCCACGCACGGGCCGCGCGGGTCGGTCCTCGTGATCTCCGGCGACTTCGACCACGGCGTCCTCGACTGCGTGGCGTCCAGCTTCGGGTCCTGGGACAACCCCGACCAGTCAGCCGCCCGGCACGAGGTGCCGACCGGCCGTGCCCCCGCGGCGTGGCTGATCGACCGGCCGGGGTCGGTCCAGGCCGACATCCGCTGGGGCTGGTTCACGCTCGACCGCGCCCACGCCGACTGGGCGAACCTGCAGGTCGCCGCCAACGCCCTCGGCGGGGCCTACCTCAGCCGGCTCAACCGCGTGCTGCGCGAGGAGAAGGGGTTCAGCTACGGGGTCAGCCTCGTCAACTCCCCGCTCCGCCACGGCGGGTACACCTCCACGCACGGCTCGTTCCGCAACGAGGTCGTCGGCGAGGCGCTCGCCCTGATGCCGCAGCTCCTGGACGTGGCGGCCGAGCCGATCACCGCCGACGAGGTGGCGCGTGCCCGCGACTACCTGGTCGGGACGAGCCCGCTCCGGTACGCGACGGCGCCGGGGGTCACCCTCGGGGTCCTGAGCCTGATCGCGGCCGGCCTGGACGCCGACCACGTCGGCCGCCAGCTGGACGCCTACCGCGCGGTCACCCCCGACACCGCGACCGAGGCCGCCGCGCGCCTCGTGGACGTGCACGCCGGGTCGCTGGTGGTCGTCGGCGACGCGGGCGCCCTCGAGCAGCCCCTGCGCGACGCCGGGTGGGAGCCGACGGTGGTGCCCGCCGGGGCGTGGATCTGAGCCGGCCCACCCCGGCGCGGGCCTAGCGGCCCATCGCCCGGATGGCCTCCTCGAGCGCCGCCTTGGCCTCGTTGGTCTTGGCCTGGTACTCGGCGAGGTTGCCCGCGCGCAGGGCCGCCTCGGCGTCCGTGAACGCCGTCTCGGCCCGCTGCATCGCCGCCACGGCCGCCGCCTCGTCGACCACGCCCGTGGGCGCCTGGCCGGGGGCGGGCGTCTCGGTGGGCGCCGGGGTCTCCCCCGTCGTCGGCGGCGGGGTCGCACCCGAGCCGACCGGCAGCTCGCCCGTCTCGGCCCCCGCGTCGCCGCGGAACACCAGGTCGAGCGCCTCCTGCAGCGTGTTGCCGATGCCGACGTGCTCACCGAAGCGCACCACGACGAACGTGAGGGCCGGGTAGGCGCCGGCACTGCCGGTCCGCTCGGTGTAGATCGGCTCGACGTAGAGCAGGCCGTTGCCCATCGGCAGGGTCAGCAGGTTGCCGAACTTGATGGACGCCGACCCGCGCGTCTGCGTGTACGGCAGCAGCTTGGCCGCGACCTCGGGGTTCTGCGTGATCGCGTTCTGCGTCTGGCCGGGCCCGTCGATCTGCTGGGTGTCGGACATCCGCAGGATGCGCAGCTCGCCGTACTTGTCGCTGGAGGCGTCGGCGTTGACCGCCAGGTAGCTGGCCAGGTTGGCGCGGTTCTGGGGGACGAACACGGCGGTCTGGCTGAACACGGGCTCGTCGTCGGTGGGCCACTTGATCGACAGGTAGTACGTCGGCTCCTTCAGCCGCTCGTTCTGCTGCACCGGGTCGACCGGCACCTGCCACATGTCGGTGCCGCCGTACCAGACGCGCGGGTGGTCGACGTGGTAGCGGCCGAGCAGCTCGCGCTGCACCTTGAACAGGTCCTCGGGGTAGCGCAGGTGCGCCAGCAGGTCGTCGCTGATCTCGCTGCGCGGGGTGACCGTGCCGGGGAAGCTGGCGGCCCACGTGCGGACCAGCGGGTCCTCCTCGTCCCACTGGTAGAGCTTGACGGTGCCGTCGTAGGCGTCGACCACGGCCTTGACCGAGTTGCGCATGTAGTTGATCGGCTGGTCGAGCTGGGCGCCGAGCACGGTCGTCTGCGTGGTCGAGGTGGCGTCGCGCAGCAGCACCCGCTGGCTGTTGGGGTACGTCGCGGACGTCGTGTAGGCGTCCACGATCCACACCAGGCGGCCGTCGACGATCGCCGGGTACAGGTTGTTGTCGACGGTCAGCCACGGCGCGACCTTCTCGACGCGCTGCTTGGGCGTGCGGTCGTACAGGATGCGCGAGTTCTCGTTGACCCGCTCCGAAAGCAGGATGTTGATGTCGGCGAAGCGGGTGGCGTACAGCAGGCGGTGCCACAGGTCGCCCATGGGGACGCCGCCGGTGCCGTCGTACTCGTTGTACTGCTCGCCGCCGCCCTCGGCGCCACCGGGCGAGTCGAGCTCGATCGGCTGCTGGCCCTCGGCGCGCCCGACGATGGCGAAGTTGTCGGACTGCTCACCGAAGTAGATGCGCGACTGGCCCTCCTCGATCTTGCCCACCGGCGGGATGTCGCGGGTGATCCAGACCGGCTCGCCGTTGCCCTGGCGGCGGTTGCCGTAGGCCGACACGAACCCGTGGCCGTGGGTGTACACGGTGTGGATGTTGTTCCAGTTGGGGTCGGGGATGTTGGCCTGGTTCAGCTCGCGGGCCGCGATCACGACGTCGGTCATCTGCTCGTCGATCATGTAGCGGTCGATGTCGAGGATCTCGGGGAACGCGTAGTAGCCGCGCACCTGCTGGAGCTGGTCGAACGTCGGGCCGATCACCTGCGGGTCCATCAGGCGGATGCCGGGCAGGGCCGCGGCGTCCTCGGCCAGCTGGCCGGGCGAGACCTGCGTCACCGCCTCGTACTCGGTGATGTCGGTGCCCTCGATGCCGTAGGCCTGCTTGGTCGCCTCGAGGTGCATGGCGATGTAGTCGTTCTCGCGGTCGGGCTCGTTGGGGCGCACCTGCAGGGTCTGGACGATCATCGGGTAGATCGCCGACAGGATCAGGCTCGACACCACCATGAGCACCACGCCCGCGCCGGGCACGACCGTCCGCTGCCAGAAGATGTTCACGACGAACAGCACCGCGACGATGAACGCGATGATCGCGATGACGAGCTTGGCGTTCATCCGCGCCTGGTCGTCGGTGTAGTGCAGGCCGGTGAACAGCGTGCCCTGGTCGAGGACCAGCGCGTAGCGGTCGAGCAGGTTCTGCAGGCCGTAGAGCGCGAGCACGGCCGCGCCGAGCACCGACAGGTGCACCAGCGCCGGACGCGTCGCGCGCCGGCCCGGCTCCCGACCGGCCCCGAGGTTGCCGACGGCGAAGTGGACCGCGGCCGCGGCCACGAAGGAGAACACCAGCCCGCTCATCAGCAGGGACGCCGCCAGGCGCCACACCGGGTACTCGAGCATGAAGAACGTCGTGTCCAGCCCGAACGTGGGGTCGGTCACCCCCGATGTCTGCCGGTTGAGCCAGCCCAGGACCGGCAGGGTCTGGGTCGCGGTCGACAGCCCCGCCATGAAGCCGAACACACCCGCGGGCAGCGCCAGGGCGGCCAGGGCGTTCTGCTCGAGCAGGTCACGGTAGCGGTCGAGGACGGCGGAGGCGCCCGTGCGGCGGTGCTGGGGCCGGCTGCGGAACGCCAGGGCCATGTTCACCCACAGCAGGCCGCCGACGACCAGGGCACCCACCAGGAAGAGCACGGCGCGGGTGACCAGCTGGGTCCAGAACACGCCGGTGAACCCGATCGAGTCGAACCAGAGCTTCTCGGTCCAGATCCCCGAGAACAGCAGGAACGCTCCGAGCACGGCGGCCAGGATGACCGCAGTGACCACGAGGGGGCTGCGGCGGGGGGAGGCGGGGGCTTGCACGACGGCGGGCTCCTCTGTGGGGATCAGGCGGACAGGGTGCGGGCGAGGGCGTCGCCCAGACCGGGGACGAGGTCGTCCGCGGCCAGGAGGTCTTCGGGGTTGCTGCGCAGGCGTGCCACGCCGTAGCGCGTGCCCGCCCGGGTGACCCCCACCACGACGCGGACGTCACGGCGCTCGGGGTGCTCGGCGACGAAGGACGCCGCGGCCTCGGGGTCGTCCGGGATGTCGGCCTCCAGGTGCGGGGGGACGAACAGTCGTTCGACGGCCAGCGCGCAGCCGTGCACGGTCGCCGGCCACGTGATGCGGTCCAGGTCATCGACCAGGTCGGCGCCGGTGCGGAAGCCGTCCTGCTCGATGGAACTCAGCGCACCGTCGGGGAGGTCGTCGACCCGGGCGACCTGCTCGGCCAGCGACGGCTCGGCGGCCACCAGCTCGGCGGTCAGCACGAGGGCGAACAGCCGCGCCGGCTGGTCCCACCCCCCGTGGGACACGTGGCGCTCGATCTCCATCAGGGCTGCCACCAGGGCGTCGTCGGTCATGCACATCCCTTCACGAGGTGTTCGTTGGCCGGGTCGTTCAGCAGGTCGAGCGAGGCGATCGCGTCCTCGAGCGTGCCCACGCTGACGACGCGGACGCGGGACTGCACGCCGGCCAGGTCGCTGCAGTTCGCGTCGGGCACGAGGAACACGTCAGCCTGCGCGCGCTCGGCGCTGGCCAGCTTCTCACGGATGCCGGCGACCGCGGTGACCGTCCCGGCGCCGTCGATGGCACCGGTGCCGGCCACGACGCGGTCCCCCGCCATGTCGCCGGGCGTGACGCGCTCGAAGACCGCCAGCGCCATCATCAGGCCCGCGCTCGAGCCGCCGAGTGCCGGGTCGAGGCGGATGTCGATACGCGGGGCGTAGGAGTAGCCCATGACCAGGTTGCCGCCCCAGACCGGGACGCCGGCCTGGGTCTTGGACGCCGCCGTGTCGATCGCGACGACCCGCTCGGTGCGGTCGCGGCGCACGGTGAACATCACCGACTGGCCGATCCCGCGCTTCTCGATCGCCTCGCGCACGGCCGCGACCGTCGGCGTCGGCGTGTCGTCGATCGCGACCACGAAGTCGCCGGGGAACAGTTTGTCCGCCGCCGGGCCGGTGCTGGCCACCGACTGGACCATGGGGATCTGCTCCACCGAGATGCCGGCGGCGCGCAGGGCCGCGGCCGCGGCGTCCGCCCGCGAGGTGGCCATCTGCTGGGCCTCGCGGTTGCGCACGTCGGTGGCGTTCGTCCGGGCGGGGTAGACGTACTCGCGGGGGTAGACCTCGCGGTCGGGGGCCCAGTGCGCGTACAGGACCTCGGGGAGGCTGACCGGCGCGTCGGCCCTCGTGATGCTCACGGTGGGGACCAGCATCTGCCCGGCGGACTCGAAGGTGTCGAGGCCCTCGACCGCGATCACGGGCTCGCCGCCGGACGGGGACAGGAGCTCGTGGGTCGCCCCCGGGGAGTACGTCACGAACGGCACCGGCGTCATGGCGATGATGGCCGCGGCGATGACGAACAGCAACGCGGACACGGCGGCCGTCCACGTCTGTCTGGTCATGCGGGCGATCCTACCGTGCGGTCCGGACGCCCCCCCTTGCCCGATGCACCACAATGGGGGCGTCGAGGAAGGGAGTCAGACCATGGCAGCCGAGGACCAGCCGAACCCGATGGAGGAGTTCCTCCGGCAGTTCGGCATCACGCCCGGCCCGGACGGCACCTTCGACCTCAACCAGCTGATGGGTCCCCTGCAGCAGGCGATGCAGCAGTTCAGCCGCCAGATGTCGGCGGCCGGCACCGGGACCGGCGACGGGCTCAACTGGACGCTCATCAAGGACATCGCCCGCAAGGTGACGGCGTCCTCGGGGCCGGACCCGTCGCCCGCGGCGTCCGAGGCGGTCGCGATCCGCGACACGGTCGGGCTGGCGGAACTGTGGCTGGACGAGCACACCTCGTTCGGCCGCACGTCGGCCTCGGCGGCCACCTGGAGCCGCGCCGAGTGGGTCGAGGCCACGATCGGCACGTGGGAGCAGCTGGCCGGCAGCGTCTCCAACTCGCTGGCCGCCGCGGTCGGGTCGCTGCTGCAGCGGGCCGAGCCCGAGGCCGCCGCCATGGTGCAGATGATGGAGCCCATGATGCGCATGGCCGCCGCCGGCATGCTGTCGGCCCAGGTCGGCCAGGGCATCGGACGCCTCGCGACCGAGGTGCTCTCGGGCTCCGACCTCGGCTTCCCGCTGACCCCGAAGCCCGTGGTCGCGCTGCTGCCGACCAACATCTCCCACTTCGCCGAGGGGCTGGACGTGCCGCTCGCCGACGTCCGCCTCTACCTGGCCCTGCGCGAGGCCGCACGCCAGCGGCTCTTCGCCAACGTGGCCTGGCTGGGCCCCCAGATGCTGGCGCTCATCGAGCACTACGCGCGCGGCATCAGCATCGACCCCTCGGCGTTCGAGGAGGCCATGGAGGCCCAGATGCAGGGCGGGCTGACCCCCGAGAAGATGGAGGAGTTCGGCCAGCAGATGGCCGGGCGCATCTTCCAGCCGGCGCTGTCGGAGGAGCAGGTCGAGATCCTGGGCCGCCTCGAGACGCTGGTCGCCAACGTGGAGGGCTGGGTCGACGACGTGGTCTCGCAGGCCACCGCGAACCTGATGCCGAGCGCCGACGCGCTGCTGGAGATGGTGCGCCGCCGCCGTGCGAGCGCCGGGGCGTCCGAGAGCGCGCTCAAGACCCTGCTCAACCTCGAGTTGCGCCCCCGCCGCGTCCGCGACGCGGCGAACGTGTGGGCCGCCGTGCGCAGCGCCAAGGGCGTCGACGAGCGGGACGCCGTGTGGAGCCACCCCGATCTCGTGCCCACCGGCGCCGACCTGGACGACCCGCTCGGCTTCGCCGCCCACGGCCACGTGGCCGAGCAGACCGCGGCCGAGCTGGACGACCTCGACGCGGCGCTGGCGCGCCTGATCGAGGAGGAGCGCGGCGGCGAGGGGCCCCGGGCCGACTGACTCAGGCCGGGTTGCGGGCGGCGAAGTCCACGCCCTCGAGGAAGCCGCGCGCCCGCGACGACGACGGGTGCGCGTTGACCAGCTGCCAGAACCGGGCGCTGTGCTCCCGCTCCTCCAGGTGCGCGACCTCGTGCAACAGGACGTAGTCGACCACCCAGGTCGGCAGCGTGCGCAGCCGGTCGCTGATCCGGATCTCCCCCGTGGCGATCGTGCACGACCCCCAACGCTGGGACATGTTCGACACCCAGCGCACCCCGATGGCCGGCTCGGGCCCCGACGCGTGCGGGGCGATGTGCGTGCGGTACAGGTCCTTGGCGCGGGCGGTGAGCTCGTCGTCGGCCCGCGGCGGGCGGTTGCGCGCCTCCTTGGCCAGGAAGCGGGCCACGAGCCCCGGCACGAGGTCACGGCGTTGCCGGGCGGTCATGTGGTCGGGCACCACGACGACCAGCCTGCCGCCCTCCCGGAACGCGGTCATGGTCCGCGTCCGCCGCGTCGAGGTGCGCACCTCGTAGTCCTCCTGGGCCATGGTTCACAGCGTAGGACGCATGTTTGACCCCGCGCGTCGGCGGCCAGTAGGTTGTGCGCAGGACCCCCGGGAAGGGGTCGGATGCCCGCAGGGGAAGGCAGGCGTCCGACACGCCCGGGGGTCTTGCCTTGTCGCTGCGCGGTCCCTGTGGGCGTTTCGCCTATGCTTGGCAGGGTCAGTCCCAGCGGGAGTCCGGTGGGGAACCGAACAGCCAGGAGGAAACCCGTGTCGAACGACACCTACAGCGGCAAGTTCTACTGCGTGAAGTGCAAGGACCACCGCGAGGCCGAGGGCGCCGTCTCTGTCAACGAGAAGGGCACCCGCATTGCCAAGGCGAAGTGCCCCGAGTGCGGCACCAACCTCACCCGCTTCCTGCCGAAGGCCTGAGTCCTCGGCAGACAGCCACGAGGGGCGTCGGGATCATTACCGGCGCCCCTCGTCCGTCCCCGGACGGGACGGTGTTGTCCGATTGTTGTCCGTCCTCCGTGGTCCCTCCCCCCGACGCCCCCGCTGCGGCACGCTGGTGCGCGTGCCCACCCCACGCCTGACCCTCACCCGCCCCCTGTGCGTCCTCTGGCGCCCCGACGGGCGCCTCCAACTCGGCCTCGACTGCGAGGACGGCCTGGTCCTGGCCGACGTCCCCGCCGGCACGGACGCCGCCCTGCGCGCCTTCCGCTCCCCCCGCACCCCGCTCGAGGTGTCGCGCCTGGTGCCGCTGGTCCCCCGTGAGGACCTGGACCGCGTCCTGGGTGCCCTCCTCGACCGCGGGCTCCTCGCGCCCGAGCCCGCCGGTAACGCCGGCACCGCGACGGTGCTCGGCACCGGGCCGCTGGCCGAGCGCGTCGCCGAGCTCCTGGCCGGCGAGGGGATGGCCGTCCGCACCGGCACCCGGGCCGCCACCGACGCGGTGGGCCTCGTCGTCGTATGCACGGCGACGGTGGAGCCCGACCGGGTGCTCACCCGGGACCTCACGGCCGCGGGCATCCCCCACCTGGTCGTGCGCGCGGAACCGGAGCGCGCGGTGGTCGGCCCCTTCGTCGTCCCGGGACGGACCGCGTGCGTCCACTGCTCCGACCTCGTCCGGCGGGAGCTGGACCCCGGCTGGCCGCACCTGCTGGCCCAGCTGTGCCGCAGCGAGCACCTCCCCGCACCCCGGCAGGCGGCCTGGGCGGCCGCGATGGCTGCCGCGCAGGTGGCGTGCTGGCGCTCCGGCCAGGTCCCCGAGACGGGCGGGACGACCCTGGAACTGGACGCCCACACCGGCGCGCTGGGGGCGCGCCGCTGGCCGCGCCACCCCGACTGCGGGTGCGTGCTCGCCGCCGCGTAGGGCCCGTCAGCGGTGCTCGGCCAGCACGGCCAGCACCCCGGCGCCGTAACGCTCGAGCTTGGTACGGCCCACGCCACTGATCGTGCCCAGCGCCGCGAGGTCGCCCGGCATCTGCTCGGCGATCGCCATCAGCGTCGCGTCGGTGAAGACCACGAAGGCGGGCATGCTCGCAGCGTCGGCCTCGGCCTTGCGCCAGGCGCGCAGCGCCTCCCACGTCGCCTCGTCGTAGGTCGCCTCGCAGTCGGCGTGCCGGCGCAGCTTGCGCTCGGCGCCCGTGGTCAGGCCACGGCCACACACCCGGCAGGTCTGCGAGAGCGCCGAGGTCGTGCCCCGCTTCCGGCCACCCCGGGACGCCGTCGCCGCGGGGGCCGCGTCCGCCACGATCCCGTCCAGGAAGCGGCTCTGCCGCCGCCGCTGGCCCCCGCCGTTGCGGGTGACCGACCACGAGACCCGCAGGTGCTCGCGGGCGCGGGTCACCCCGACGTAGAACAGGCGTCGTTCCTCGGCGACCTGCTCGGGCGACGTGGCCAGGACGAAGGGCAGGCTCCCCTCGTGCGCGCCGATGATCGCCACGGCGTCCCACTCCAGGCCCTTGGCCGCGTGCAGGGTGGACAGGGTGACGCCCTGCCCGGTGGGCGCGTGCTGGGCCCGCGCACGGGTCTCGAGCTCGTCGACGAGGCCCGCCACGTCGGCCTCGGGGTGGGTGCGGGCGAACTCGTCGCCCAGCCCGGCCAGGGCGGACCAGGACTCCCAGCGCTCCCGCGCCGTGCCCTGCCCGGCGGGGGGCTCGTCGGTGAAGCCGAGGCCGGCCAGCGCGGCCCGCAGCGCCTGCCCGGGCGGCTCGTCGGGCCCGGCCTTGGCGGTGGCCGCGAGCGCGCGCAGGGCGGCGCGCACCTCGGCGCGCTCGAAGAAGCCCTCGCTGCCCCGGGTGGTGAACGGGATCGCGGCGTCGGCCAGCGCGGCCTCCAGCGCGGGCGACTGGGCGTGGATGCGGTACAGCACCGCCATCTCGTGCCACGGCGTCCCGGCGCTGTGCCGGGCCCGCAGCCAGGCCGCGACGTCGCCGGCCTCGGCCGCCTCGCTCGCGGCGGCGGCGAACGCCGGGTCGGGGCCGTCGGGCCGCTGGGCCCGCAGTTCGACGCCGGGCCCGTGGCCGCGCACCACGGCATTGGCGAGGGCGACGACCTGCGGGGTCGAGCGGTAGTCCCGGACCAGCTCGACCACGGTCGCGTCGGGGTGGCGGCGGGTGAAGCCGGTCAGGAAGGACGCCTGCGCCCCGGCGAAGGAGTGGATGGTCTGGGCGGGGTCGCCGACCACGCAGATCTCCTCCGACGGGCCCCGCCACAGGTCGAGCAGCGCCTGCTGGAGGGGGCTGACGTCCTGATACTCGTCGACGACGAAGTGCCGGTAGGTGCGGCGCACCTCGCCCGCGACGTCGGCGTCGTCGGCCAGCAGGCCCGCAGTGCACAGCAGGATGTCGTCGAAGTCGATCACGCCACGTGCGGCCTTGACCGCCTCGTAGTGGGCCAGCACCCGGCCCACCTGGTCGGGCGCGACGCCGTTCACGGCGCGCCCACGACCGGTGGCGAGCGCCGCGTACTCCCCCGGCGCCACGTTGCTGACCTTCGCCCAGCTGATCTCGCCCGCGACGTCGCGCAGGAGCCCGGTGTCGGGCTGCAACCGGTCCCGCCGCAGCGCGTCGGCGACCAGGCCCAGCCGGTTGTCGGCCACCGGGGGCAGCTCGGTGCCGTAGGCGCGCGGCCAGAAGTACTGGGCCTGGCGCAGCGCCGCCGAGTGGAACGTGCGCGCCTGCACCCGGCCCACCCCCAGCGCGCGCAGGCGCTCGCGCAGTTCGCCGGCCGCGCGCGTCGTGAAGGTGAGCGCGAGGACGGCGGTGGGGTCGAAGGTTCCGGTCGCGACGCCGTAGGCGATGCGGTGGGTCATGGCGCGCGTCTTGCCGGTACCGGCACCCGCGAGGACGACGACCGGCCCCTCCAGCGCCGTGGCGGCACGGCGTTGCTCGGGGTCGAGTCCTTCGAGGATGCGGTCGGGATCGGCGGTCACGCCCAGCACTCTAGGCGGCCCCGCCGACACTCACTGCGCGACGAGCAGCACCTCGGCCAGCGGCAGGCGGCTGCGGGCCGCGGCGTCCCGCTCGCGCACCTGGGGCGCGACCGCGTCGGAGTCGTCGTGGCGGCCCACGGCCATGACCACCAGGGGCCGGACGCCCTCCGGCAGGTCGAGGGCCGTGCGGAGGGCGTCCGCGTCGAAGCCGCCCATCTGGTGGGCGTTGAGGCCCAGGTGCTCCACCTGCGCGGTCGCGTGGGCGGCCGCCTGGCCCAGGTCGTAGGCGGTGAACGCGGTCATCCGGCCGGCACGCTCGGGCACGACGGCGAAGACCAGCAGGGCGGACGCCGCGGGCGTCCAGACCTGGTTGAACCCGGCCAGCGTCGCGTGGATGGCGGCGAACGCCTCGGTGCCGCGGCGCGCGGCGGCGAACGCCCACGGCTGGGTGTTGCCCGCGGACGGCGCCCAGCGGGCGGCCTCCACGATGCAGGCCAGCTCGTCGCTGTTGATGACGTGGTCGGCGTCGAACCCGCGCGGGCTCCACCGCTGCGCCCGGAGGGGGGCGATGGGCAGGTCGGTCGCGTTGCGGGTCGCGGTCGCGGCGGGCGTCATGGAGGGGTCCTCTCGCATCGTTGGTCGAAGTTTCAATCCTCACGGTGTCCGTTCTGTTCTCGGGCCGCGGGGAATTGTCGGGGCCGCCCTCTAGGGTGATCTGCGATGAACGAGATGCGCCTCCACACCGCCGGCGACCTGGGCACCCTGGCCCGGGCCTTCGTGGCGGCCTCGGCCAGCGAGGGCGACCCCTTCGCCCGCCCCCTCCTGCTCGTCCCGGGCGCGGGGGTGCAGCGCTGGCTCGGCCAGCAGGTGGCCCGCGCGAGCGCCGCCGACGGCGAGGGCGTGTTCGCCGGTTTCGACGTCCACCGGGTGGGCGCCCTCGAGCGGTTGCTCACCGGCGAGGGGGCGGTCGACGGGTGGGAGGCCGAGCGCCTCGTGTGGGCGGTCCTCGCCGCCGTCGGCGCCGGGTCCCCGGGGCTGGAGCCCCTGGCGGCCCACCTGGCTGCCAACGACCAGCGCTACGCCAACGCCCTGCGGGTCAGCAGGCTGCTGCGCCGCTACGCCGACCACCGGCCCGCGATGCTGGCCGCCTGGTCGTCCGACCCCGAGGCCGAGGCGGCGGCCCTGGGCTTCGACGGCTGGCAGGTCCGGCTCTGGTCCGCCCTGCACGACCACGCGACCGGGGAGGACCCGGTCGCCCGCCGGGCCGGCCTGGCCGCCGCGATCGCGGCCGGCCGCGTGCCGGTGCCGTGGCCCGCCGTGCACGTGTTCGCCCCGCGCCGCTCCACGCCCGTGCAGCGGGCGCTGCTGGCGGCCCTGGCCACCCGGGTGCCCGTCCACGTCTGGCTGCCCGCCTCCGGGCCGGAGGCGCCCGCGAACGCCTTGGGCAGCAGCCTGGGCCGCGCGGCCCGCGAGGCGCAGGCGCAGTGGTCGGCGCTCTCCCCCGTCGTCGAGGTCCACGACGACCACGCGCCCCGGGCCACCGCGCTGGGCCGTCTGCAGGCCTCGGTGCTGGCCGGCGTCCCCGTCCCCGAGCCCGTCGACGACGGCACGGTCCAGGTGCACGCCAGCCACGCGGCCGGCCGCCAGGTCGAGGTGCTCCGCGAGGTGCTGACCGGCCTGTTCGCCGACGACCCGACGCTCGAACCCCGCGACGTGGTGGTGGCCTGCCCCGACCCCGCGGCGCTGGCCCCCCACCTGGCGGCGGCCTTCACCGACCCGGGTGGCACCGCCCGCGCCTGGCGGCACCCCGCGACCGGGTTGCGGCTCCAGGTCGTGGGGGCCGACGCGGCGGGCGCGAACCAGCTGTTCTCGCTGCTGCGCGACCTGCTGACCCTCGGCGCGAGCCGGGCGACGGCGTCCCAGCTGCTCGACCTGGCGGCGCACCCCTTCGTCGCGCGCCGGTTCGGGTTGGGCCCCGACCAGCTCGAGCGGCTGGAGGAGCTCGTGGCGGCGTCGGCGATCCGGTGGGGCATCAACCCCGAGCACCGCGCCCGCTTCGGCCTGCGCGACGTGCAGCAGAACACCTGGCAGCTGGGCGTCCAGCGGCTCGTGCTGGGCGAGGCGTTCAGCGACGACCACCTCGCCAGCGTGGGCGTGGTGGCGACCGTCGACGACGTGTCCTCGACCGACACCGGCCTCGTGGGGGCGCTGGCCGAGCTGGTCAGCCGGGTGTCGCGCCTGGTCCGCACCCTGTCGGGCGACGGCACGGTCGCCGAGTGGGTCGCCCGCCTGCGCGACGCCGTCGAGCTGATGGCCGACGTGCCGTTCGCCGAGGGGTGGCAGCTGTCCCAGGTCTGGGCGGTGCTCGAGTCCATCGAGGCGCGCGGCGCGGCCAGTGGCGCCCGGCTCGCCCCGGCCGACGCGCTCGCGCTGCTCACCGACGCCTTCGCCGAGCGGGGCGTCCGCCCGGCGTTCGGCAGCGGCGCCCTCGTGGTGTGCTCCCTCGAGGCCCTGGCCCGGGTCCCCCACCGCGTCGTCTGCCTCGTCGGGCTCGACGAGCGCAGCTTCCCCCGGCGCGGGCTGGGCGACGGCGACGACCTGCTCGCCCGCGATCCCGCCCCCGGCGACCCCGACCCCGGGGCCGACGACCGCCAGGCCGTGCTGGACGCGCTGCTCGCCGCGCGCGACCACCTCGTGGTGGTCTACCAGGGCCAGTCGTCGCTGACGCCCGAGCCCCACCACCCGCCGGCAGGGGTGCAGGAGCTGATCGAGGCCGTGGGCGGGGAGGCGGCCGTGCGCCGGGCCTCCCTGCAGGGCTTCGCCTGGACGAACTTCGGCGACGCCCCGTCCTCCTTCGACGTCACCGCCCTGGACGGGGCGCGCGCCCTCGTCGCCGAGCGCACCCCGGCTCCCGAGCGGTGGGCCGTCGGCCACCTGCACCGCACCACCCCCCTCACCGAGCTGGGCGTCGACCGTCTCGCCGCCCTGCTCAAGCACCCGGGCCGGTTCCTGCTCAAGGAGCGGGCCGACCTCACGCTGGGCGACGACGAACCGCCCGCCGATTCCATCCCGCTCGAGCTGGGCCACCTCGAGGCCTGGCAGGTCGGGGACGCGATGCTCGGCGCCCTCCGTGCCGGGCACACGCTGGACGCCGTGACCACCGCCCAGTGGCTCAGCGGCGGCCTGCCGCCGCGCAACCTCGGGGCGGAGGCCATCCGCGGCATCGCGGCCAAGGCCGGCCGCGTGCACCGCGACTTCCTGGCGGTCGCCGACGCCCCGCCCGAGGTGCAGGTCGTCGACCTCGACGTCGACGGGGTGCGCCTCACCGGGCGGTTCGCGCTGCGCGGTGGGGTGCTCGCCGAGTCCCACTACGGCAGCGTCGGCCCCCGGCACCTGGGCGAGGCCTGGGTGCGGCTGCTGGCGCTGACGGTCCAGCTCGGCCAGCGCACCGACGCCGTGCTGGTCGGGGGGCGCGGTACCCAGCGCCTGGTGGCGCCACCGGCCGATCTTGCGCGGGCGTTCCTGGCCGACCTCGTCGTGCTGGCGGGCCACGCGACCGAGCGCGTGCTGCCGCTGCCCCCGCGCGTCGCCCAGTTCTGGGTCGAGGACCGGGCCCGCGGCCGCGACCCCAAGGACACGACCGAGCAGCTGGAAAAGCTGTGGCGGTGGGACCGCGACGAGGTGTGGAAGCTCTGGTTCCCCGGCGACCGGACGCCGTGGGCCCTGCGCCGCGAGGCCGACGACCCGTGGGGCCACCCCGCGGAGGACACCCAGCTCGGTGCGCTCGCGATGCGGGTGTGGGAGCCGATCAGGAAGGCGACGCCGTGAACCCGACGCTGTTCGACCTCACCGGCCCCCTGCCGTCGGGCACCACCGTGCTCGAAGCGTCGGCGGGCACCGGCAAGACCTTCGCCATCGCCGCCCTGGCCGCCCGCTACCTCGCGGAGGGGGCGGCCGAGGTCGACCACCTGCTGCTGATCACCTTCTCCCGGGCGGCGACGGCCGAGCTGCGCTCGCGCGTCCGCGAGCGCATCCGGGACACCGCCGAGGCGCTGCGGGCCGCAGCCGGGGGCGTCCGGCCCCTCGAGGCGGTGGCGGCGCACCTGGCCGACGCACCCGCCGACGAGGTCGCGCGGCGGGCCGACCGGCTCGCCACCGCGTTCGCGCGCTTCGACCGCGCCGCCATCATGACCACCCACGAGTTCTGCCACGGCATGCTCGCCGGGCTGGGAATCCTGGCCCCCCAGACCCCCCAGTCGTCGCTCGTCGAGGACCTGCGCGGGCTGGCCGACGAGGCCGCCGAGGACGTGTACGTCCGCATGTTCGCCGACGAGCCCCACGGCGCACCCTTCCCGTTCGGCAAGCAGTGGGACGCCGACCCCGGCGCGCAGGAGATCGCCCGCCAGGCCGTCAGCGAGGTCGCGGACCTCGTCGGCGCGGGCTCCCCCGGGCCGGCCGGCGCGCGGGTCGCGTTCGCCGAGTCGGTGCGCCACGAGGTCGAGCGGCGGAAGGCCGAGCGGCGGCTGTTCTCCTTCGACGACCAGCTGACCCGGCTGGACCAGGCGCTGTCCGACCCCGCCACGGGCGCGCAGGCCCGGGCCCGGCTGGCGGCGCGGTTCCCCGTGGTGCTGGTGGACGAGTTCCAGGACACCGACCCCACCCAGTGGAGCGTGCTGCGGCAGGCGTTCTCGGGGGTGGGCACGCTCGTGCTCATCGGCGACCCCAAGCAGGCGATCTACGGCTTCCGCGGCGGCGACGTGCACACCTACGCGCTGGCGGTGGGTGCCGCCGACGCCCGCACGACGCTGGGGGTCAACCACCGCTCCGACCCCGAGGTCGTGGAGGGCGTGGCGACCCTGTTCGACGGGGTCCGGCTCGGCGCCGACATCGGGGTGCCACCCGTGGCGACCGCGCGGCGGGCGCGCCTCGTCGGCGCCACCGGGACGCCGTGGGAGAAGGGCGTCCAGGTGCGCGCCGTCGAGGCCGAGAAGGCCGTCCACCCGGCGACCGCCCGCAACGCCATCACCCGTGACCTCGTGGCGGTCGTCGGCGACCTGCTCAGCCCCTCCGCGCCCCTGCGCCGGCCCGGCGGCGGCCTCGCCCCGTCCGACATCGCCGTCCTGGTCCGGTCGAACGAGCGCGGGCAGGAGCTGGCGACGGCGCTCGCCGCGGCGGGCGTGCCGGCGACCTTCAACGGGTCCAACAGCGTGCTCGCCACCGCGGCCGCCGGCGACTGGCTGACCCTGCTGCGGGCCCTCGACCAGCCCCGGCGCCCGTACCTGCGCCGGGCCTTCCTGACCGACTTCGTCGGGGCCACCGTGGCCGAGCTCGCCTCGGCCGACGAGCGTGCCGTCGAGCGCTGGACCCTCCTCGTGCACACCTGGGCCCGGGTGCTGGAGCGCCACGGCGTCCCGGCGCTGTTCGCCGCGTTCGACGCCGACACCGACTTCCGGGCCCGGCTGCTCTCCCGCCCCGACGGGGAGCGGCTGGTCACCGACCACCGGCACCTCGCCGAGCTGCTGCACCACCACGGGTCCGGGTCCGGCGCGGGCCGGGCGCGCGAGCTGGTCGCGTGGCTGGTGGGCGAGCGTGAGGGGGCGTCGCTGGGCGGGGGCGACAGCACCCGCCGGCGCGACACCGACGCCGACGCCGTGCAGGTCATGACCGTGCACCGCGCCAAGGGCCTGCAGTGGCCGGTCGTCCTGCTGCCCGAGGTCAGCCACCAGCGCGAGGCCGACCGCGACACCGGGCGCCAGCTGGTGCTCCCCCGCGGCGACGGTCGGCTGCTCGACGTGGCGGGGCGCCGGACGCCGGCCCGTTCCGACCGCTGGGAGCGGTGGCGGACCGAGGAGGCCGACGAGTCGTTGCGCTCGCTGTACGTCGGGCTGACCCGCGCCCAGTCGCGGGTGGTCGCGTGGTGGGCCCACCACTGGGACACCGCGGCATCCCCCCTCCACCGGCTGCTCCACGCGACACACGACCCGGGGTCCCCGGCCCGCCCCGCGCTGAGCTACCCCACCCGCGAGCTGCCCGGCGGCGGCTCCCCCGTGGGGCTGGCCTGGCTCGCCGGGTCCCAGGTCGCCTGCGTCCGGGTGGACCAGTCCGCAGCCCCGGCCGGGTCGGGGTACGCCGCCGTGCTCCCCGCCCCCGATGAGCTCCGGGCCCGGCCGTGGACCCGGACCATCGACCGCGACTGGCGGCGCACCTCCTACTCGGGGCTGACCGCGGCCGCCCACGAGTTCGCCCCGGTCGTCGACTCGCCGCTGGTGGCCGACGAACTCGTCACCGACCTCGAGGTGGACGCCGACCCGACCTGGGCGCAGCCCTCCCCGATGGCCGGCCTCCCCGCCGGCGCCGCGTTCGGCACGCTGGTCCACGCCATCTACGAGCACACCGACGCCACGGGCGACGACTGGCGCGCGGCCCTGTCCGACGCGGTGGCCGAGGCCCTGCGCCGCTGGCCACTGGGCGACGTCGAGGCCGCGGCGCTGGCGTCCGCGCTCGAGCCCTCGCTGACCACCCCCTTGGGGGTCCTGGCACCGGGCCGCACCCTGCGCAGCTTCGGCCCCGCCGACCGCCTGTCCGAGATGGACTTCGAGTTCGCCCTCGACAACCCCGCCGCCACGCTGGCCGACGTCGCCGCCCTGCTCGCCGAGCACCTGCCGGCCGACGACCCGCTCGCGGGGTACGCAGCCCGCCTCGACCACCCGGGCCTGGCCGACCAGGTGCTCCACGGCTTCCTGACGGGGTCGGTGGACTCGGTCCTGCGGCTGCGCGAGGGCGAGGACACGACCGGCTTCCTCGTCGTGGACTACAAGACCAACCGGCTCGCCGGGGTCGAGGAGGAGCTGACGCTGGGCCACTACACGCCCGCCGCCATGGCCGAGGCCATGATGGCCAGCCACTACCCGCTGCAGGCGCTGCTGTACTGCGTCGCCCTGCACCGGTTCCTGCGCCTGCGCATGGCCGGATACCACCCCGAGCGCCACCTCGCGGGCGTGCTCTACCTGTTCGTGCGCGGCATGGCCGGGCCCGACACCCCCGTGGTCGACGGCTCCCCCCTCGGCGTGTTCGCGTGGCGCCCGCCCACGGCGCTCGTCCTGGCCACGTCCCGCCTGCTGGCCGGAGGTGCCGCATGACCGAGTCCCACGTCGCCGTCAGCGCGACCGGCCTGCTGGCCGACTTCAACCGGGCCGGCGCCCTGACCTGGGCCGACGTCCACCCCGCCCAGCAACTCGGCCACCTGTTCGGCGAGAAGGACCAGCGCGTCCAGCTCGCGCTGGCGCTCACCGTCCGCGCACTGCGCTCGGGATCGATCTGCGTGGAGCTGGACCGCATCCGCGAACTCGACCTCGGCGAGGAGGAGGTCACCATCCCCGACGACTGGTGGCCCGACCAGCCGGGGTGGGAGGCCGCGCTGCAGGCCAGCCCGGCCGTCACCGTGGGTGACGGCCCCGCGGGCGAGAGTCCGCTCCGGCTCGTCGACGGGGCCCTGTACCTGGAGCGGCACTTCGCCGACCAGGAGTCCGTGCGCCGGGCCCTGCTGGCGCGCCTGGGCTCGGCCCCGCACACCGGCGAGCCCGAGGGCCAGGACGCGGCGGTGGACCTCGCACTGACCAGCCCCGTGACCGTCATCGCCGGCGGGCCGGGGGTGGGCAAGACCTACACGATCCGCCGGATCATCGACCGGCTGCGCGCCGAACACCCCGACGCCCTCGTCGCGCTCGCCGCCCCGACCGGCAAGGCGGCGGCCCGCATGACCGAGTCGCTGGGCGACGGCTCGCTGACGGCGCTGACCCTGCACGCACTCCTCGGCAAGCGCCCCGGCTCGATGACCCGGTTCCGGCACCACGCCGACAACCCGCTGCCGCACGACGTCGTGGTCGTCGACGAGATGTCCATGGTCTCGATGGTGATGATGAGCCGGCTGCTGGAGGCCCTCAAGCCCTCGGCCCGCCTCGTGATGGTCGGCGACCCCGACCAGCTGTCCTCCGTCGACGCCGGCAGCGTGCTCGCCGACATCACCCGCGCCCCCGCGGCCGCGGGCATCGTGGCCCGGCTGGTGCGCAACTACCGGTTCACCGGGGCGATCGCCGACCTGGCCACCGCGATCCGCACCGGGGACGCCGACGCCGCGCTGGCCGTCCTGACAGGGCCGGATCCCTCGGTGCGCCTCGCCGGGGTGGCCGAGGGGGCGACCTCGCTCCGCGAGCGGGTGGTCGCCTCGGGCGGCCGCGTGTTCGAGGCGGCCGCCGCGGGGCGCCCGGACGGGGCCTTGGCCGCCCTGGACGCCCACCGCCTCCTGTGCGGCCACCGGCGTGGCCCGTTCGGGGTGGCGCACTGGACGCGGCAGGTCCAGTCCTGGCTCGTCGAGGGTGTGCCGGGCTACTCGGTGGACGGCGAGTTCCACGCGGGGCGTCCGGTGATGGTGACCGCCAACCGGCCCGAGTTCGGCCTCTACAACGGCGACACCGGCGTCGTGCTGGTCGACGAAGACCGGCCCCAGGCCTGGTTCGCCCCGGGCGGGGTCCCGAAGTCGTTCTCGCCCTTCCTGCTCGACGGGCTCACCTCGGTGCACGCGATGACCGTCCACAAGGCGCAGGGCAGCCAGTTCGACGACGTCTCGGTGGTCCTCCCGCCCCCGGGTTCGCCGTTGCTGACCCGCGAACTGCTGTACACGGCGGTGTCCCGCGCGCGGTCCTCGGTGCTGCTCCTGGGTGACCCCGAGGCCGTCGCCGAGGCCGTCGCGAACCCCGCTCGCCGGATGAGCCGGTTGGCGCAACGCCTGCGGTGACGGTGGCAACCAACGGCAACCATCGCACGCACGTTCGATAGAATCGGACCACCGAACGACGTAGTGAGAGGGAGCCGTGCAGTTCACCGTGGGCCAGACCGTCATCCATCCGCACCATGGGCCCGCCGAGGTCCGAGGGCTCGTGACCCGCACGGTGAAGGGTCGGCGCATCGACTACGTGGACCTGGTGGTCACGGCGAACGCGATGGCGGTGAGCGTCCCCCTGGCCAGCCTCGCCGAGGTCGGCATCCGTACCGTGGCCTGTGCCGCCCAGCTCGCCGACCTCACGACCGTGCTCTGCGCCGAGTCGCCCCCGGCCGAGCCCCAGTGGGCGCGTCGTGTGAAGGGGCAGCGCATCGAGCTCGCGACCGGTGACCCCCTCCGTATCGCCGCCGTCGTCCGTGAACTCATCCGTCGCCGTGACGAACGTGGGCTCTCGCTGGCCGAGAAGGACCTCCTGCAGGAGGGCGTCGCGCCCCTCGTGGCCGAGGTCGCCATCGCCGTGCGCTCCGACGAGGAGGACGCCCTCGCCGTGCTCGAGGCGATGGTCGCCGAGCGCAGCGACGACGTCCTGCAGCGCCGTGGGCTGGTGGCCGCCTAGGCTCCCACGTAGCGGGCCAGGTGCTGGGCGGTGAGGGTCGAGCCGTCGGCGACCAGCTGGGCGGGCGTGCCCTCGAACACGACCCGGCCGCCGTCGTGGCCCGCACCCGGACCGAGGTCGATGACCCAGTCGGCGTGCGCCATGACGGCCTGGTGGTGCTCGATCACGATCACGTTCTTGCCGGCGTCGACGAGGGCGTCCAGCAGGCCCAGGAGCTGGTCCACGTCGGCCAGGTGCAGGCCCGAGGTCGGCTCGTCGAGGATGTAGGTGCCGCCCTTCTCCCCCATGTGCGTGGCCAGCTTCAGCCGCTGGCGTTCGCCGCCCGACAGCGTGTTCAGCGGCTGCCCGATGTGCACGTAGCCCAGGCCGACGTCGGCCATCCGCTTCAGGATCGTGTGGGCGGCGGGCAGCTTGGCCTCGCCCTCGGCGAAGAACGAGACGGCCTCGTCGACGGGCATGTCGAGCACCTCGCGAATGTTCCGCCCGCCGAGGGTGAACTCCAGCACCTCGGGCCGGAAGCCCTTGCCCTCGCACTCCTCGCAGGTCGAGGCGACGGTCTCCATGAACCCGAGTTCGGTGAACACCTGGCCGGCGCCGTTGCACGTCGGGCAGGCGCCCTCGGAGTTGGCGCTGAACAGGGCGGGCTTGACCCCGTTGGCCTTGGCGAAGGCCTTGCGGATGGGCTCCAGCAGGCCGGTGTAGGTGGCCGGGTTGGAGCGGCGTGACCCCTTGATCGCGCCCTGGTCGACGGTGACCACGTCGTCGCGCCTACCCAGCGAACCGTGGATGAGCGAGCTCTTGCCCGACCCCGCCACGCCGGTGACCACGACCAGCACCCCGGTGGGGACGTCGACGTCCACGTCCTGCAGGTTGTTCTCGGACGCGCCGCGGATGGGCAGGTGGCCCGTCGGCGTCCGGACCTCGGGCTTGAGCGAGGCGCGGTCGTCGAGGTGGCGTCCGGTCAGGGTGTCGGACGCCCTCAGCCCGGCCAGGTCGCCCTCGAAGACGACCTCGCCGCCGTGGGAGCCGGCGCGCGGGCCCAGGTCGACGACGTGGTCGGCGATCGCCATCACCTCGGGCTTGTGCTCCACGACGAGCACCGTGTTGCCCTTGTCACGCAGCTGGAGGAGCAGCTCGTTCATCTTGTCGATGTCGTGGGGGTGGAGCCCGACCGTGGGCTCGTCGAAGACGTAGGTGACGTCGGTCAGGGACGAGCCGAGGTGGCGGATCATCTTGAGGCGCTGCGCCTCGCCGCCCGAGAGCGAGCCCGAGGGCCGGGCCAGGGAGAGGTAGCCCAGGCCGATGGCGACGAAGGAGTCGAGGAGGTGGCCCAGGCCGGCCAGCAACGGCGCGGCGGAGGGCTCGTCGAGGCCGCGCACCCACTCGGCGAGGTCGGAGACCTGCATCGCGCAGGCGTCGGCGATCGTGATGCCGGCCAGCTTCGCGGTGCGGGCGCCCTCGGCCAGCCGGGTGCCGTCGCAGTCGGGACAGGTGCCGAACACGACGGCGCGCTCGACGAACGCCCGGACGTGGGGCTGCATGGCCTCGGGGTCCTTGGCGAGCATCGACTTGCTGATCTTCGGGATCAGGCCCTCGTAGGTCAGGTTGATGCCCTCGACCTTGATCTTGGTCGGCTCCTTGTGGAGCAGGTCGTGGAGCTCGCGCTGGGTGTAGTCGGCGATCGGCTTGTCCACGTCGAAGAAGCCCGAGCCGGCGAAGATGCGGCCGTACCACCCGTCCATCGAGTAGCCCGGGATCTTGAAGGGGTTCTCACTCAGCGACTTCGAGGCGTCGTAGAGCTCGTCGAGGTCGATGTCCTTGATGCTGCCGGTGCCCTCGCAGCGCGGGCACATGCCCCCGACCACGGTGAACTGCTTCACGACCTTCGTCGCGCCGGCGCCCTTGTCGACCTTGATGGCACCGCCGCCGGTGACCGAGGGCACGTTGAACGAGAAGGCCTGCGGCGAGCCGATGTGCGGGGTGGCCAGCTTGCTGAACAGGATGCGCAGCAGGGCGTTGGCGTCCGTCACCGTGCCCACGGTGGAGCGGATGTTCGGCGCCAGCCGCTCCTGGCCGACGACGATCGCCGTGGTCAGCCCGTCGAGCAGGTCGACGTCGGGCCGGTCGAGGGTCGGCATGAAGCCCTGGACGAAGGCCGAGTAGGTCTCGTTGATGAGGCGCTGGCTCTCGGCCGCGATTGTGTCGAACACCAGCGAGCTCTTGCCCGAGCCCGACACGCCCGTGAAGACGGTCAGCCGGCGCTTGGGGATGTCGAGGGAGACGTCGCGCAGGTTGTTGACGCGCGCGCCCTGCACGCGGATGACGTCGTGGCTGTCGGCGGCGTGCGCCATGGGTCCCCCTGATCGGTCGCTGCCCGGCCGGTCGGCGTGGGCCAGCCAAGCATAGGGATCGACCGATCCGTTGTCCTCAGGGTGCAGCGTCGACGAAGGCGACGAGGTCAGGCCGTGAGCCGACCCTCGCGCCAAGCGGTGATGATCCGCGAGGCGATGGACGACGTCATGGGCAGGGTCAGCTCGCCCGCGTCGACCAGCCGGTCGAGCTCCCCGACGGTGTAGAAGTTGGCCCACTCGATCTCGGCGCCGTCGACGGCGACCTCGGCGCCGACCGCCCGGGCGACGAAGCCCAGCATCAGCGACCGCGGGAAGGGCCAGGGCTGGCTGCCGACGTAGCGCAGCGAGCGCAACTCGAGGCCCGACTCCTCGCGGATCTCGCGGTGCACGGCCATCTCGAGGCTCTCCCCCGCCTCGACGAAGCCGGCCAGGATCGACACCCGGGTCGGCTCCCACCCGGCGTGGTGGCCCAGAAGCAGGCGGTCGGCGTCGTCGAGGATCGCGACGATCACCGCCGGGTCGGTGCGCGGGAAGCGCGCCCGCTGGCACGCCTCGCACCAGCGCATGTGCCCGCCCTCGCGGACCTCGGTGAGCGCACCGCAACGCCCGCAGTAGGGGGCGACCCGGTGCCAGTTGACCAGCGCCACGGCGGTCGTGGCGATGTCGGCCTCGGTCTCGGGCAGCACGCCGCCCAGTTGCCGCAGGGACGCCGAGGGCCCCTCGGGCGTCGCGGCGACGGCGAACCACGGGGCGCCGTCGACCGAGCCGATGAGGAAGTGGTGCTCGGGGTCGTAGGCGCCGCCGGGGGTGATCCAGCGCAGCTGGTCGCCCGTGTCGTCGGAGGAGACGTTCGACCGGTCGTCGACGCCGATCACGCGCGCGCCGGTGTGCCGCCACTGCTCGGCCACCCAGGCCGAGTCGAGGCGCCCGTCCAGCACGCGTTCGAGCAGGCTCGTCGAGACCCACGGTTCCATGGGGCCGACCCTAGCGAGTGGGCGTCAGCCTGCCCACCAGGCGTTCCAGCCCCGCGCGGTCGGGCAGCCCGGACGGCCGCACCAGCACCCCGCGGGTGACGTCGAAGAACGCGGCGTCCACGTCGTCGACGGCCAGCCCGTTCAGCTCGGCCCACGCGAGCCGGTAGACGGCGAGCTGCAGCGGGTTGGCCCGGCCCCGGCCGGTCTTCCAGTCCACGACCTCGGGTCGGCCCCGGTCGGTGAACACGGCGTCGATCCGCCCCCGCACGACCTGGCCGGCGAGGAACAGCGAGAACGGCACCTCGGTGGCGTGCGGCGTCCGGTCGGCGAAGGGACCGGCCTCGAACGCGGCCACCAACCGGGCGAGGTCGGCGTCGGTGGCCACGTCCTCGTCGGGGTCCTCCAGCAGCGCGGGGGTCGCCACGAACCGGCGCTCGAGCCACGCGTGGAACAGCTCGCCCACCCGGGCGGCCCGGCGGGGCGGGCGGGGCATCGGCCGGGCGAGGGCGGCGAGGTAACCCTCGGCGTCGTCCTCGAGCGCGATCAGGGCGGTCGCCGACAGGTAGGGCGGAAGGGCCACCCCGGCGTCCGCCCGGCGCAGGCGTGCCTCGGCCAGCAGCTGGTCGGCTGCCGCGTCCCACGTCGCGACGACGGCCGCCTCGTCGAGCAGCAACCCGTCGGGGTCGGGCCGGTCGCCGGCCCGCGCCCGCTCCACGGACGCCGCCGCCTCGGCCCGGCGGGCCCGGGCGGCGGCGTCCATCGGCGCCGGCCACGGGAAGCCCCGGCCCTCACCCAAGAGCGGGTTCTCGGCGGAGACCTCGGCGTGGGTGGCCTCGGCGGCGAACCGCTCGAGCACCCGCAGGTAGGGCGAATGCTGGCGGGGATTCTTCAGGTCGCTCCACGCGTGGGTGGTGGCCACGAGGTGCTGGCGCGCCCGCGTGACCGCGACGTAGGCGAGCCGGTCGTCGGCCCGGCGGGCCTCGTCCTTCAGCGCCTGTGCGTAGCCCTTGCTGGCCGCATCCGACACGTCCGTCAGCTGCGGCACGTTCGCCGCGTCGCCGCGCAGGTCAGCGGGCAGCACGGCCGAGGCGCTGAGCCAATTGCCCTGCACCCGGTCGGAGGGGAACACCTTGTCGGCCAGCGCGGGCAGGTACACGTCCTCCCACTCCAGGCCCTTGGCCCTGTGGATCGTGAGCAGCTTCACCGAGTCGGACGCCGTGGGCACCGCCTGTTCCAGGCCCACCCCCCGGTCCTCCTCGGCGGCCAGCCAGGCGAGCAGCCCGGTCAGGGACCCGTCGCCGTCCACGTCGGTGTAGCCCGAGACCTGCGCGACGAAGGCGTCCAGCTGGCGGGTGCCGCCCGGGCCGCGCAGCGCGAGCTCGACCTCCAGCCCCAGGCTGGTGACCACGCGCCGGACCAGGTCGGTGACCGGCCCCCCGGCGTGGGCGCGCAGCGACGCGAGCTCGGCCGCGCACGCCGCCATGCGCCGGCGCCCCTCCGCCGTGTACGGACCGTCCCCGAGGTCGGCGAGCGCCTCGGCGAGGCTCGGGGCATGGGCGGCCTCGGTGGTGTCGATGATGCGCGCGATCTGCTCGGCGGGGGGCACGTCGTCCCAGGACGGGGCGCCGGCCAGGTCGCGGGCACGACGCCCGAGGGCCGCTAGGTCGGCCGGCCCGATCGCCCAGCGGGGGCCCGTGAGCACCCGGACCAGGTCGGGGTTCGCCGTCGCGTCGCCGAGCACGCGCAGCACCGCGACCACGTCGGCGACCTCGGGCACCTGCAGCAGCCCGTCCAGGCCGACGATCTCGACCGGGATCCCGCGGGCGACGAGCTCGGCGTACAGCGGCCGGATGTGGGCGTTGCGCCGGGCCAGCACCGCGATGTCGGACCACGCCCGGGCCCGGCCGGAGTCGTGCGCGGCCGCGATGTCGTCGGCGACCCACCGCACCTCGTCGGGCCACGTGTCGAAGCTGGCGACCCGGATGTCCCCGGGCGGCGTGCCGGGCGGGGCGACGAGGTCGGTGTCGATGCCGTCCCACTGCAGCTCCTCGTCGGCGCGCAGCGGCGCCGACAGGGCGTTGGCGGCGTCCAGGATCTGCTGGCCCGACCGGCGGTTCACGGTGAGGGCGTACGGGGTGGCGGGCGTGCCGTCGGCCTGCGGGAACTCGTGCGCGAACGTGATGATGTTCGCCGCGGCCGCACCGCGCCAGCCGTAGATCGCCTGGCACGGGTCACCAACCGCGGTCACCGGGTGCCCGCGCCCGTCGGCGGCGGTCGCCCCCGAGAACAGCGCCTTGAGCAGTTCGGCCTGGGCCGAGGAGGTGTCCTGGTACTCGTCGAGCAGCACCACCGCGAACTGCTCGCGCAGCAGGGCCGACACCGCCGGCACCCGGCGGGCCAGCTCGGCGGCCACGCCCATCTGGTCGGCGAACTCCACCGCCCCCAGCTGGCGCTTGGCCCGCTGGTAGCCCTCAACGAGGCCGGCCAGCTCCACCCGCTCGGCGGCCACCGCGGCGGCCTTCTTCATCGACGCGTAGAGGTCCTTGGTCCGCGAGCGCGGCGACTGCTCGACGTCGCGGAGGAATTCCTCGGCGTGCGGCACGAGGTCGGCCGGGTCGACCAGGTGCGAGGCCAGGTCGCCGTCGAGGGCCAGCACCTTGTCGGTGACCGAGTCGGGCCGCAGCCGGGCGACCTGGTGGAACGGCCCCGGCGCCGCGGCCACGACCCGCGAGGCGATCCGGAACCGGGCCGCCCCCGTCACCATCCGCGCGTCGCCCTCGACCCCGATCCGCAGCCCGTGGTCGGCGACCAGCCGGGCGGCGAACGCGTCGTAGGTCATGATCAGCTGCTCCCCGGCGTCGTCGATGCCGTCGGTGTCGACCACCCCGGCCCGGGCCAGCGCCTCGCGGACCCGGGAGCTGAGCTCGGCCGCGGCCTTGCGGGTGAACGTCAGCCCCAGCACCTGCTCGGGCCGCACCTGCCCCGTCCCCACGAGCCACACCACACGGGCGGCCATCACCGTGGTCTTGCCCGACCCCGCGCCGGCGATGATGACGCCGGGCTCCAGCGGGGCGGTGATCGCGTCGAGTTGTTGGTCGGAGAACGGGATGCCCAGGGCGTCCGACACCTGGGACCGGTCGGTGAAGCGCGCCACGTCAGACCACCTGCCCGCTGCGGGCCGGGCAGCTCGACCGGACCGGGCACCACTGGCAGTGCCCGCCGGGCTGCGCGTCGAACCGGCCGGAGGCGAGCACCCGCCGCGCCTGCGCCACCTTGTGGTGCACCCAGGTCGGGTAGGCCCGCTCCTCGGGGTCGTCGGTGAGGTGCGGCTTCTCGGCCAGCGAGGGCTGCCGGAAATCCTTGGGCCAGCCCGGTGAGCCGTCGTGCCGCAGGTAGACCAGGCTCGCGCCCACCGCGTGCGCCCCCGGCGCGTGCTGATCGAAGCCGCCGTGCTCGATGGCGAGCTGGTACACCCCCAGCTGCGGGCTGGCCGCCGCATCGGCCACCGTGGGCAGCGACCGGCCGGTCTTGAAGTCGACCACGCGCAGGTCCCCGGCCGGGGTGCGCTCGAGCCGGTCCACCGACCCCGCCAGCACCACCGTCTCGCCGTCCACCTCGACCTCGGCGCGGAACGGCACCTCCACCCCGACCACGTCGGCGTGCTCGTGCCCGGCCTGCCAGGCCACGAACCGCTCCACCGCGGCGTCGGCCTCGGCCCGCTCGGAGGCCGACAGCCACGCGGCCGGGAACGGGATCGTCGCCCACACCTCGTCCAGCAGCTCGGACGCCGTGGCCTGCGTCAGCTCCCCCGTGGCCGCGCGCTCGGCGACCGCGTGGATCACCGAGCCGAGGATCGTGGTGGAGCCCCGCGGGGGGTCGGCCTTCACCTCGCGGCCCAGGAAGTACTGCCGCGGGCAGGTCAGCACCGACTCGAGCTGGCTCGGGCTCAGCCGGATCTCGTCGCCGCGCGGGGGGGCCGTCGTCCCGGTCGGGTCGAGCAGCCCCCACCAGCGCGCGGGGTCGGCGTCGGGCGCCAGCGCCCGCCCGTCGTCGTCGACCGCGTCGGCGAGCGTGGCCAGGCGCGCAGCGGCCGCCTCGCGCAGCCCCGGGGACAGCTCCGCGTCCTGGGCCACGCGGCGCAGTTCGGCCACGAGGGCGCGCAGGGTGTGCAGCCGGGCGGGCGGGTCGACCATGTGCCGGATCGGCAGGCCGAGCTCGGTGAGGAAGCGGGACGGACGGTCCTCCTCCCCCTCGGTGCCCTCGACCGCGGTGACCAGCAGCCGGCCTTGCGCCCGCGAGCACGCCAGCAGGAACAACCTCCGCTCGCTGGCCACGAGCTCGCGCGTCACGACGCCCTCGCCCAGGCCGGTCGACGTGAGCCGCTGGGCGTCGAACACCGACCCGCGGCGGCGCACGTCGGGCCACACGCCCTCCTGGACCCCGGCCACGACGGTGAACGCCCAGTGCCGGCCCTTGGCCCGGTGCGCGGTCAGCACCCGGACGCCCCGGCCCGAGACGGCCGACTCGCGCTGGCTGTCGGCCGGGATCTGCTGCTGGGCGACCTCGGCGAGGAACCACGCGACGCCGTCGGCGCCACCGGGCGCGAGCGACTCGTGCGCCAGCTGGAACAGCGCCACGATCGCGTCGAGGTCGCGGTTGGCCCGGGCCGCGCCGTCGCCGGACCGCAGGGCCTCGGCCCGCAGTGCCTCGGGCCACGCGGTGCCCGACCACAGCTCCCACAGCACCTCGTCGGGGCGCGCCCCCTCAGCGACGAGCCGGGCCGCCGACGCGAGCAGGTCCCGGCGGCGTTCCAGCTCGGGCTGCTCGGGCGGCAGGGCCCGCAGCCCGCCGAGGGCCTCGGCCACCAGGGTGGGGGCGGGCGTGCCGCCGGCTGCGGGGTCCGACCCCCGCAGCAGGCGGCCGAGCGTGCGGATGCTGACCGCGTCGAGCCCACCCCAGCCCGACAGCAGCAGGCGGTGCGCCTCGTCGGCGTCGGGGACGCCCCCGCGGCCGGCCACCTCCAGCGCCAGCAGCAGCGGCCGGACGGCGAGCTCGGAGGCCAGGCCCACCTCGTCGCCCGCCACCTCGACCGGGATGCCCGCGTCGGCGAGTGCCCGGGCCAGGGGCGGGATCTGGGAGCGCCCCGACCGCACCAGCACCGCCATCTCACCCCAGGCCAGCCCCTCGTCCAGGTGGGCGGCGCGCAGCTCGCCGGCGATGTGCCGCGCCTGCGTCGCCTCGTCGGGGAAGGTGAGCGCCTGCACCGTGCGCAGCTCGGTTGCGCCGGCCGGGCGCGGCGTGCGGTAGGCCTGCGCCAGGTCGGCGTCGACGGCCGGCGCCCCCAGCCGCCGGGCCAGGGACGCCAGCGCCCCGGCTTGGGCCTGCGACCGGCCCCATGCCGTGCCGAGCACCTCGACGCGCGGGGTCACTGCGGGCCCGGTGAACAGCTGCAGGAACGCGGACGCGGCCCGGGGGTGCGCGCCCCGGAAGCGGTAGATGGACGTGTCGGGGTCGGCCAGCGCCACCACGGGCAGGCCGTCGGGCACCAGCGCCCGCACCAGCTCCATCTGGGCGGGGTCGAGTTCGGCCCAGTCGTCGACCCAGACCGCGCCGAACTGGCGGCGCACCGAGGCGAGCACGTCGTCGCGCTCGAGCAGGATGCGCGCCCGGTGCACCAGCTCGGAGTAGTCGAGCTTGGCCTCGGCGTCGAGGATCGTCAGGTACTCGGCCATGAACGCCCCGACCGTCACCCAGGCCGGCTCGCCCGCGGCGGCCCCGAAGGCCGCCACGTCCTCGGGGCCGAGCCCCAGCTGCCGCGCGCGGGCCAGCACCGCGCGCACCTGCTGGGCGAAGCCCCGCGTGCCGACCGCGGCCTCGAGGTCGGCCGGCCACTGGCCGCGCCAGCCGCGGAGCAACTCGCGGATGCGGAACTCCTGCTCGGGGGCCGTCAGCAGTTCGGGCACGGCGTCGTCGGCATCGCCCCAGCGGCGCACCAGCGCCAGGCAGAACGCGTGGATGGTGAGCACCTGCGGCGCCAGCGTGGTGCGCCCGGCGGCCCGCACGATGCGGTCGCGCAGCTCGGACGCCGCCTGCCGCGTCGCCGCGAACACCAGCGGTTGGGTCACCCCCGAGCGGATGCGCTCGGCCACGGCCTCGACCAGCAGGGTCGTCTTCCCCGTGCCGGCCGCCCCCAGGACGAGCACCGGGCCCGTCGCGTCGGCCACCACGTTCACCATGGCCCCCATCCCAGCACACGCCTCGGACATTCCCCGATCGGCCCCCGCCCGGCGGACCGAACCCACTCCACCGGGTGGCTCGCGCGCGAGGTTCTGACAATTCCCGTGCCCGAGCCACCCGGTGGAGTGGCTTTCGTCCAGCCTCCCGATCACCCACCCCGCAACCCAGACGGGTACCGTGTGCCCATGGCGATGAACGGTTTCGAGTGGTTCGCACTCGTCGGCTTGATGATCCCGCTGGTGACGCTCGTGGTGGGCCTCATCGTGGCCTACTTCGTCATCAGGATGGCCGTGCGCGACGGCATGCGCGAGGCCCTGCGCGACGACTCCCTCCGCAGCCACCTGCCGCCGCGCGTCCTGTGAGCCCATGTCCGATGTGATGACCGAGGTGGACGGGCGCACCCTCAAGCTGTCCAACCTCGACAAGGTGCTCTACCCGAACGGGTTCACCAAGGGCGAGGTCATCGCCTACTACCACGCGATCGCGCCGGTCATGCTCCCCCACCTGGCCGGACGCCCCGTCACCCGGATCCGCTTCCCCAACGGCACCGACGCCGCGAACTTCTTCGAGAAGAACATCCCCAACGGGACACCCGAGTGGGTGCACGTCCACCATGTCGTCGGCAGCAGCGAGGACATCACCTACCCGATCGTCGACGACACCCCCACGCTGGTCTGGCTGGCCAACCTGGCCGCCCTCGAGTTGCACACCCACCAGTGGCGCGCCGACCCCGACGCACGGCAGACCACCATCGACGACGACCTCCCCCTCGACCAACTCGTCATCGACCTCGACCCCGGCCAGGGCGTCGAGATGCCGCTCATCGCGACCGCCGCGCTGATCATCTCGGGGGAACTCGCCGACGCGGGGCTGACCCCCTTCGTGAAGACCTCCGGCTCCAAGGGGCTCCAGCTCTACGCCCCCTTGGAACCGACCCCCGCCGGCACCCTCGTCCCGTGGGTGCGCACCTTCGGGGAGAAGCTGGTCGAACTCCACCCCGAGCTGTTCGTCACCGAGATCGCCAAAGCCGCCCGCGCGGGCAAGATCCTGGTCGACGTCAACCAGAACCTCCCGGGTCGCACGACGGTGTGCGCCTACTCGCTGCGGGCCAAGGCCGAGCCCACGGCGTCCACACCGCTCACCTGGGACGAGGTCGAGGCCGCCACCGAGGGTGCCCCGCTCACCTTCACCTCCGCCGACGTGCTGGCCCGCGTCGAGCGGCAAGGCGACCTGTTCGAGCCCCTCCTGACCGGACGCCGCGGCCGCCTGACCGCCTGACCCCGGCCCGTCCCGTTCGCCCCGCGCGAAGCGCGCCGGGTTCTGTCGGTGCCCGCGGGTAGGGTGAACCCGCAACCACTCAGAAGGGGTCCAGATGGAAGTCAAGGTCGGAATCCGCCACGTGGCGCGCGAACTCGTGGTCGAGACCAAGGACTCGGCCGACGAGGTCGAGGGGGCCCTCACCGACGCCCTGGCCAAGAACGGCGTGTTCACGCTGATCGACGACAAGGGCCGCAAGGTGCTCATCCCGGCCGCGCAGGTGGCCTACGTCGACCTGGGTGCCGAGCACGCCCGAGCGGTCGGTTTCGGCGCGCTCACCTCCTGAGCGCTACCATGGGCGGGTACGCACGGCACATGTGCGTCCCCGCCGCTTGAGCGCACCCATGCGCGTCGCGCCTCGGTGACGGGTATCGTTGCCCGGCCTCGCGGCCGGAAAGTAGTGAGGCACTCCCCTGACCGAGACCACCCTGCCCGAGCAGGCAGACACCGCAGAAACCACCCCACCTGAGGCCCCCGAGGCCACCCAGATCCCCGATGAGGCGCCCCAGCCGACCTTCGCCGACCTGGGCGTGCGCGCCGAGATCGTCGAGTCGCTGGCCCGCAAGGGCATCACGCACCCCTTCCCGATCCAGGCCATGAGCCTGCCGATCGCGATGGCCGGCACCGACATGATCGGCCAGGCCCGCACCGGCACCGGCAAGACCCTCGCGTTCGGCATCGCCGTCCTCGAGCAGGCCGTCGTGCCGACCGACCCCGGCTACGCCGACCTGAAGTACCCGGGCAAGCCGCAGGCGCTGATCATGACGCCCACCCGTGAGCTGGCCCTGCAGATCACCGACGACCTCAAGGACGCCTCGCAGGTGCGCCACGCGCGCATCCTCACCGTCTACGGCGGCGTCGGCTACGAGCCGCAGCTGGAGGCCCTCGAGAGCGGCGTCGACGTGGTCGTCGGCACGCCCGGCCGCCTGCTCGACCTGGCCAACCGCCGCAGCCTCGACCTGAGCCACGTGAAGGTACTCGTGCTCGACGAGGCCGACGAGATGCTCGACCTGGGCTTCCTGCCCGACGTGGAGCGCCTCATCGCCCGCACCCCCGCCTCCCGCCAGACGCTGCTGTTCTCGGCCACCATGCCGAGCGCGATCGTCGGCTTGTCGCGCAGCCACCTCACCCAGCCGGTGAACATCCGCGCCGAGGCCCACGACGCCGAGATGACGGTCCCGGACACGACCCAGTTCGTGTACCAGGCCCACGACCTCGACAAGCCCGAGATCGTCGCCCGCATCATCCAGGCCGACCACGCCGGCAAGGTCATGGTCTTCACGCGCACCAAGCGCGCCGCCCAGCGCCTGGCGGACGACCTCGAGGAGCGCGGCTTCTCGGCCACCAGCATCCACGGCGACCTGTCGCAGGTGCTGCGCGAGAAGGCCCTGAACAAGTTCCGCGAGGACCGCGTCAAGGTCCTGGTCGCGACCGACGTGGCCGCCCGCGGCATCGACGTCTCGGACATCACGCACGTCATCAACTACGAGTGCCCCGACGACGACAAGACCTATGTGCACCGCATCGGCCGCACGGGCCGGGCCGGCGCCAAGGGCGTGGCCGTCACGCTGGTGGACTGGAAGGACATCACCCGCTGGAAGGTCATCAACAAGACCCTGGACCTGGCCCATCCCGAGCCGCCCGAGACGTACTCCACCAGCGCGCACCTGTTCACCGACCTGAACATCCCCGAGGGCACCAAGGGGCGGCTCCGCGACGCCAAGCCGCGCGAGGAGGCCCCCAGCGAGCGTGCGCCGCGCAAGCCGCGCGAGGAGCGTCCGCGCCGCGACCGCACCCGCCGTCGCCTGCGCAACGGCGAGGTCGTGACGGACGCCGAGGGCTCGGCCCCGGCGCCCGGCCGGACCGGCGAGACGGCCGAGTCGACGGACCAGGGCATCGAGGCATCCGAGGGTGACGCTCCGCGTCGCCGCCGCCGTCGTGGCGGCCGCGGGCGGGGTCGGGGAACCGGCGAGGCCGGCGCCCCCGCCGCCGAGTAGTGCTCCGGGGGCCTCTCGACCCCCGGCGGTGGCCCGCGCCGCGCCTCAGAACCGGTCGGGCTCCTCAGCGTTGAACGGCAGCGCCTTGTGGCCGTCCGCGCGCACCACGAGCCGGTCGAACCCGCCGCCGGTCGCGCCGAGGACCTCGGTGGTGTGCGGCCCGAACAGCAGGCCGACCTGCGTGGCCGGGTCGGCCGATCGCTTGCGGTCCTGCCGCAGCCAGCGGCGTCCGTGGGCCGTCAGGGCGAGCGTGGTGCCCTGGCGCACGATGAGTTCCACCCGCTCGCCGGCGTCGTTGGTGCCGTAGTCGAGGCGGACGGCGTGCACCAGGCCCGGGTAGCCGAACTCGATCCGCTCACGCTCCACCGGGCGGCGCCCGGCGGTGTCGCGGACGACGGCCTCGGCCCGGTCGGCCTCGGCGTCCACGGCGGCCCAGTGCTGGGCACCCGGGTCGACCGAGGCGAAGCCGGCCGGGACGACCCGCTCGCGCAGCGCCGCCACCAGCCGGGGCGCCTCGTCGTCGGAGAAGCCCGGGAAGAGGTCCTGCTCGATGCCGGATCCGCCGCGCACGGCGACGACCGGGGTCTCCCGGCCGTCGACGAGGCCGGTGCCGATCGCCAGGACGTCGGCCCAGGCGCGTCGGCGTCCGAGGGGGGTGGCGAAACCGGCGGGGTCGAGGCGCACCATGCCCTGGGTCAGGCCCTCCAGGGCGAGCACGATCGCCATCACCAGGAACGGAGTGACGATGGCCACGAGCACGCCGGAGTCGACGTGCGGGGCCCGGACGAACCCCACCAGCGCCGCGACGAATGCGGCACCGAACAGCGCCACGCCCAGCAGGCCCCAGAACCCGCGGCGGCCGGAGCGGCGCGAGACGACCCACGTGGGGTTCGCGGTCTCCATCAGTAGACCATGCCCATCGCCTGCCGGACCTCGGCGAGGGTGGCGTCGGCCACCGCGTTGGCCCGCTCGTTGCCCGCGCGCAGGACCTGCTCGATGTGGCCCCGCTCGGCCTCGAGCTCGGCCCGGCGGGCGCGGATGGGCGCGAACTTCTCGTTGAGAACCTCGGTGAGGTACTTCTTCAGGCCGCCCCCGCCGCCGTCGCCGATCTCCTCGGCGATGGCAGCCGGGTCACGGTCGGCGCACAGCCCCGCGAGCGTGAGCAGGTTGGCCACGGTCGGGCGGTTGACCGGGTCGAAGGTGATGTGGCGGTCGGAGTCGGTGACCGCGCGCTTGATGATCTTCGCCGTCTCGTCGGCGGTCATGCGCAGCTCGATCGTGTTGCCCTTGGACTTGCTCATCTTGGTGCCGTCCATGCCCAGGATCAGCGACCCCGAGCTGAGCAGCGCGTCGGCCTGCGGGAAGATCGGGCGGGCCGGGTCGACGCGGCCGTAGCGCTCGTCGAACCGACGCGCCACCACGCGGGTCTGCTCCAGGTGCGGCAGCTGGTCCTTGCCGACGGGCACGAGGTTGGCCTTGCAGAACAGGATGTCCGCGGCCTGGTGCACCGGGTAGGTGAGCAGCAGGCCGGACATGGGGCGTCCGGCGGTGGCCTCGTGCTCGGCCTTGACCGTGGGGTTGCGGTACAGCTCGGAGTCGGTGACCAGCGACAGGAACGGCAACATCAGCTGGTTCAGCGCCGGGATCGCCGAGTGGGCGAAGATCGTCGTGCGCGCCGGGTCGATGCCCACCGCGAGGTAGTCGGTGACCAGCGAACGAACCCGGTCGCCGATCTCGCCCACGCCGTCGCGGTCGGCGATCACCTGGTAGTCGGCCACGAGCACGAAGGTCTCGACGCCGGCGTCCTGCAGGCGCACCCGGTTGGCCAGCGACCCGAAGTAGTGCCCGATGTGCAGGTGGCCGGTCGGCCGGTCGCCGGTGAGCATGCGGAAGCCCGAGGGGTCCTTGGCGATCTGGTCCTCGATCGCCCGGCTGCGCTCCTCCGAGCGGCGCAGGGACGCCTCGGAGGTCGAGGCGGCCAGGGCGTCCGCGGCCTCGGTGTCGACCTCGGTCGCGGTGACCTGCTCGGTCATGGGTTACTCCTGTTCGTTCGGTCCCACGGGCACGCAAAACGGCCGCCCGCTGGACGGCCGTGGTGTGCGTGGGGGGGACGGGGCCGTCGTTACGGCCGCCACCATCCCCCGCGTGTCATGGGGCCATCCTAACGTGCCAGACGGTGACCCTGCGCACCGCGTCCGACCGGGCGTCCTCAAGGGCGGCCACCGCGGGCCTGGATCCTGCGCACGATCTCGGCGTGGGCGTCCGGGTGGGTCAGGCCGGCCCCCAGCGGGTTGTTGCGCTTGCCCAGGCCGTGGTGGTCGCTCGACCCGGTGACGATGACGCCGAGCCGCTCGGCGACCGCCCGAAGGTCGGCCCGGGTGTCGTCGTCGTGGTCGGGGTGGTCGACCTCGATGCCGTCCAGGCCGTGCTCGAGGACCAGTTCGGCGAGGAACGCCTCGGGCAGGTCGCCCCGGCGGCCCCGGCCCCACGGGTGGGCCAGCACGGCCACGCCCTTCGCGCGGCGCACCAGCTCGATCGCGCGGGTCAGCTCCGTGGAGTACCGGTCGACGTAGGCGGGGCTGCCCTCGTGCAGCCACAGCCTGAACGCCTCGTCCCGGTGCGCCACGTAGCCCTTCTCGACCATCGCGTCGGCGATGTGGGGGCGGCCCAGCGAGGTCCCGGTCGCGTGCCTGAGCACGTCCTCGACCGTCAGCGGCATGCCCAGCTCGGTCAGCCGCGCGGCCATCGTCGGCACGCGGTCGGACCGGCCGACGCGCACGCGGGCCAACTCGTCGAGGAGGGCCTCGTCGTGCGGGTCGCAGCCGTAGGCCAGCAGGTGCACCGAGGCCCCGCGCCGTTCGGTCGAGAACTCCATGCCGGCCAGGACCTGCACGCCGGCCTCCTCGCCCGCCAGCCTCGCCTCGCGCAGGCCGTCGAACGTGTCGTGGTCGGTCAGGCCGATCACGTCCAGACCCTCCTGCGCCGCCTTGCGGACGAGCTGGGTCGGGGTGTCCGTCCCGTCAGAGACGAGGGTGTGCGTGTGCAGGTCGATCCGCATCCCCCCATTCAACCGGACGCCGCGCCCGCACCCCGGCAGGCGCGGCGCCGGCTCACACCAAGAGGGTCCGGATCGTGCGCAGCGCCACCGACATCCGGGCGAGCGTCGCCTCCTCGGACGCGATCTCGACCAGTTCCTCCGCCTCGCGCTCGACGCCCCCGGCGGCGTCCACCCACGCCTCGATGGCGTCGGCGCCCGCCGTCGCCTCGGGCGAGCGCTCCAGGACGGCGCGGGCCAGGTCGGAGTGCAGGCGGGTGAGGTCGTCGCGCAGGGCCGCGCGCGCCATGGTGTCCCACCGGCTCGTGCGCGGCAGCTCGTTGACCCGGTCCGCGACCTTGTCCAGGCCGAGGTGCTCGGCGAGGCCGAAGAACACCTCCGCCACCACCTCGAGCGGACGCCCGAGCCTGGTCGCGAGGTCGACGACGGCGAGTGCCAGGTGCAGGTACGGGGCCTGCCCGGCCGTACGCGCCAGGTCCTCCGGCACGCCCGCGGCGAGCAGCGCCGCACGCGCCTCCTCGGTCTGCTCGCGCAGGTGCGCCGTGGCGAGCTGGTCGAACGAGGAGGACACCTCGGCGACGGCGTCGGTGAAGACGGCTGCCTCGCCCTTGATGTCGAGCTCGCCCCGGCGGTTGTGCAGCAGCCAGCGCGTTGCGCGCTCGATCATCTGCTGCAGCGCCACCCGGACCTGCAGCTCCACCTCCGCCGGGACGCCGGCCTCCGCGACCGCCAGCTCGTCGCGGGCCACGGCGAAGATCGTGCGGGCAGCCAGCTGGGCCCGGACGATCTCGGCGACGCTCGAGCTGGTCTCGTGGGCGAGGCGGCTGAACGCCGTGATGCCCTGGGAGTTTACGAACCGGTTGACCGTCACCATCGTGACGATCTCGCGCTTCAGCGGGTGGGCCTGCAACGCGTCGGCGAACTGGTCGTTCCGCAGGGGCCGCGGGAAGTACGTCACCAGCCGGTCGGCCAGGTACGGGTCGTCGGGCAGCGTGGAGTCGTTGACCAGGGCCTCGAGGTGGATCTTGGTCCAGGCCAGCAGCATCGCCAGCTCGGGACGGGTGAGGCCCTCCCCCTCGGCGAGCCGCCGGGCCATCTCGGCCCGGCTGGGCAGGGACTCGAGCTCGCGGTCGAGCAGGCCCACCTTCTCCAGCGAGCGCATCCACGCCTCGTGGGCACCCCCCATCGAGTCGTCCTGGGCCTGCTCGGTCGACAGCGCGATGTTCTGGTCCACGTTGTGGGTCAGCACCAGCTGGGCCACCTCGTCGGTCATCGAGGCGAGCAGGGCCACGCGGTCGTCGGGGTCGAGGCGTCCGGCGGCGACCTCGGGCTGCAGCAGCACCTTGATGTTGACCTCGTGGTCGGAGGTGTCCACGCCGGCGGAGTTGTCGATGAAGTCGGTGTTGACCCGGCCGCCGGCCTGTGCGAACTCGATGCGGCCGCGCTGGGTCCAGCCCAGGTTGCCGCCCTCGCCCGCGATCCGCGCCCGGACGTCCCGCCCGTCGACGCGGACCGCGTCGTTGGTCTTGTCCCCCACCTCGGCGTGCGTCTCGTCGGACGCCTTCACGTACGTCCCGATGCCGCCGTTCCACAGCAGGTCCACGGGCGCGAGCAGGATCGCCCGGATCATCTCGGTCGGGGTCAGGGACTTCACGCCGGCGTCCAGACCCAAGGCCTCCTGCACCTGCGGCGTGACCGGGATGGTCTTCGCCGTCCGCGGGAACACCCCGCCACCCGCGGAGATCAGGTCCTCGTCGTAGTCGGCCCAGGTCGAGCGGGGTAGCTCGAACAGCCGCTTGCGCTCGGCGAAGGAGGCGGCGGCGTCCGGGGTCGGGTCGAGGAACACGTGCATGTGGTTGAACGCCGCGACCAGGCGGGTGTGCTCGCTGAGCAGCATCCCGTTGCCAAACACGTCGCCGGCCATGTCGCCGATGCCGACGCAGGTGAAGTCCTCGGCCTGGCAGTCGACGCCGACCTCGTAGAAGTGCCGCTTGACCGACTCCCACGCGCCGCGCGCGGTGATGCCCATGCCCTTGTGGTCGTAGCCCACCGACCCGCCCGAGGCGAAGGCGTCCCCCAGCCAGAACCCGCGCTCGAGCGCGATCCGGTTCGCGGTGTCGGAGAACGTGGCCGTGCCCTTGTCGGCGGCCACGACGAGGTAGGTGTCGTCGCCGTCGTGGCGGACCACGTCCGGCGGCGGGACGACCTCGCCGTCGACCAGGTTGTCGGTCAGGCTGAGCAGCGAGGAGATGAAGATCTCGTAGCAGGCGGTGCCCTCGGCCAGCCACGCCGCGCGGTCCACGCGCGGGTCGGGCAGGCGGGCCGGCACGAAGCCACCCTTGGCGCCCACGGGCACGATCACGGTGTTCTTCACCATCTGCGCCTTGACCAGGCCCAGCACCTCGGTGCGGAAGTCCTCCGCACGGTCGGACCAGCGCAGGCCGCCGCGGGCGACCGACCCGAAGCGCAGGTGGACGCCCTGGACCCGCGGGCTGTACACGAACACCTCGTGCGCCGGGCGGGGTTCGGGCAGCAGGTCCAGCTCGCCGGGGGCGATCTTGAAGGCCAGCGCCGGGCGGTCCTCGGCGAAGGCGTTGGTGCGCTTGATGGCGCGCATGACGGCGACGAACATGCGCAGGATGCGGTCCTGGTCGAGGCTCTCGACGGCGTCCAGCGCCCGCAGGATCTCGCCGACCTCGAGGTCGTGGTCCTCGTTGCGCGCGTCGTCGTTGGGGTGCTGAGCCGGGTCGAACCGCGACTCGAAGGCAGCCACGAGCGCCGCGGTGATCTCGGGGTTGGCGTTCAGTGCGGCCGCGACGTACTGCTGGCTGTAGGGGATGCCGGCCTGCTGCAGGTAGCGGGCGATGCCGCGCAGCCAGGAGACCTGCACCCAGGTCAGGCCGGCCCCCATCACGAGGCGGTTCATCTGGCCGGCATGCGCCTGGCCGGTGTAGGACGCCTCGAACGCCTCGGCGAACCGGGCGCGGTCGTGCAGCTGCCAGTCGTCGAACGTCTGGCCCGGGGGCAGCATGAACCCGAAGTCGTAGACGTTCACCACGTCGCCGCGCAGGTCCCAGCTGAAGGGCCGCTCGTCGATCACCTGCAGGCCCAGGGCGTCCAGGTGCGGCATGACGCGCGACAGCGACATGGTGCCCTTGGTGATCACCTTGAAGCGCAGGTCGGCCGGGTCGTCGTCGCGGTCGGGCTTGAACAGCGCGAACCGCAGGTCGTCGTCGGAGGTGATGGTGTTGGCAAGGCGGAGGTCGGCCAGCGCCTGCTTGGCGGTGTAGGCCGACTCGTAGGCCTCGCCGAACTCGACCCCGCGCTCCTCGGCGGGCAGCGCGTCGGCGACCACGTTGAACTCGTCGTCCCAGGTGAGGGTCGCCGCGACGACCTCCGCCTCGAGGGCGGCCAGGTCGAGGTCGGGCTCGGGGGCGCCGTCGGGGCGCTTCACGATGAGCAGGAGCCGGGCCATCGAGCTCTCGTTGACCAGGGCCCGGAAGTCGATGTTCTCCCCGCCCAGGCGATCCTTCAGGAGCGCGGTGATCCGCTCGCGCGTGATGGTGCGGTACCGGTCGCGGGGCACGTAGACGAAGCACGACCAGAACCGGCCGTGCGGGGCCCGCTGCACGAGCAGGCGGGCGTGCCGCTGCTCGTGGACGCCGGCGATCCGGCGGACCAGGGAGACGAGGTCGTCGACCGTGTCGGCGAACCAGTTGTCGCGCGGCAGCGACGCCATCGCCTCGCGGGCGAGTTGGCCGCTGTGCGAGGAGGGGTCGACGTCGAGGGCCTCCCAGACCCACTGGGCCTTGTCCTTGACCAGCGGGATCGACTCGACCGGCTCGGAGTAGGCACGGGAGGACCACAGGCCCAGGAACCGGCGCTCCCCCACGAGGCGGCCCTGTCGGTCGTAGTCCCGGATCGCGACGTAATCGAGGTAGCCCGCCCGGTGCACCGGCGAGTGCCGGGAGTCCTTGGTCACCACCATCACCTCGGGTCCCTCGGTGATCTGCCGTGCGTCGAACACGTCGGGGCCGGCATCGCGCAGCAGGCCCAGGCCGGTGCCCTCGACCGGGGTGAAGGTGTCGCCGTCGACGGTGTACTCGCGGTAGCCGAGCAGCTCGAAGTGGTCGTCGGCCATCCAGCGCAGCAGGTCGCCGATCCGGCGCACCCACGCGGCCACCACGGGCTGTGGCGTCTCCTCGAGGTGGTGGATCGCGTCCAGGAGGCGGTCGTGCATCAGCCCGTCGTCGTCGTGGGCGAGCCGGGACGCCGCCAGGCCCTCCTGCACGCGGGCCACTGTGGCGGGTCGCAGGTCCTCGGCAGCGGTGCCCAAGGGCGGGTAGGCCTCGACCGTCATCCACGACTCCGGCTCGCCGCCACCCGGCGTGCCGTGCGGGGCGACGCCGGCGAGGACGCCGTGCGCGTCGCGCCGGACCACCAGGATCGGGTGGCGCACGGCCCGGATGCTCCAGCCCAGCTCGGTCAGCGCGGTCGAGACCGTGTCGACGATGAAGGGCCGGTCGTCGGTGACGACCTGCAGCAGCGTCGAGCCGCCCGCGCTCCACCCGTCGGCCTTCTCGCTCGGGGTGGAGAGCGCCACCAGGTCCTCGCCCCGGTGCCGCGTGCGGCCCAGGTCGAGGTGAGCGGCCGCCTGGCGCCCGGCGCGGCCGACCGGCACGCTGCCGTCGTCGCCGACCACGTGTTGCCCCAGGTAGGCGCCCACGAACGCCTCGGGGTCGGGGGTGGTGGTGATCTGCGCGAGGTCCTCGGCGACCTGCGCGAGGTATTCAGACGTCCCGACGACGGATGACATGCGGTCCCGCTCCTTTGCGTTGCCAGTGGCGATCCACAGTAGCTGGCGGCGCGTCCGCTGGGAACGTCACGGCGCAAACCGCCTCCGACCGCAATAATCGGGGCATGCAGCTCACCAGCCGTCAGGAGTTCCCGGCACCGCCCGCCGACGTGTACGCCATGGTCACCGACGAGGCGTTCCTCCGCCACGCCGCCGCCGAGATGGGGTCGCCCGACGCCCGGGTGGCCGCGTCCTCCGACCACACCGCGGTCGAGGCGTCGGTGGAGGCGCCGCCGGAGGTGCGCCCGTTCGTGGGCGAGCGGCTGGCGATCGTCCAGGAGGTGCGCTGGGGCCCGGTCGACGCCGACGGGGCCCGGTCGGGGACGTTCTCGATCACCGTCCCCGGCAAGCCGGTGACGTTCGAGGGCACCGTCCGGCTGGAGCCCACGGCGTCCGGCAGCGTGATCGACCACGCCGGCGACCTGAGCGTCCGCATCCCGCTGCTGGGGGCACGCATCGAGAAGGAGGCGGCCCCCGCGATCCTCGAGGCGCTGGACGTCCAGGCCCGCGTCGGCCGCGCCTGGCTCACCCGCTGACGCGGGCCCGCCCGCTCACCGCATGTGCGGGTAGCCCGTGGACGTGGGCGGGACCAGCGTCTCCTTGATCGCCCGGGGGCTCGCCCAGCGGATCAGGTTCCACATCGACCCGGCCTTGTCGTTGGTGCCCGAGGCGCGCGCGCCGCCGAACGGCTGCTGGCCGACGACCGCGCCGGTCGGCTTGTCGTTGATGTAGAAGTTGCCGGCGGTGAAGCGCAACCCCTCGAGCGCGGCGTCCACCGCGGCGCGGTCGGTGGCGAAGACGGCCCCGGTCAGCGCGTAGGGCGAGGCCTGGTCGACCAGCTCGATGACCTGCTCGAACTCGTCGTCGGGGTAGACGTACACGCCGAGGATCGGGCCGAAGTACTCGGTGACGAAGATGTCGGCCTTCGGGTCGGTGGAGGTGACGATCGTCGGCCGCACGAACCATCCCTTGGAGCGGTCGTACGTCCCGCCGGCGATGACCTCCATGGTCGCGTCGGCCTTGCAGGTGTCGATGACCTTCGCGAGCTTGGTGAAGGCGCGCTCGTCGATGACGGCCGAGGTGAAGTTCGCCAGGTCGCGGACGTCGCCGACCGCCAGGGCCTCGGTCTGGGCGACCAGGTCGTCGCGGATGTCCTCCCACACCGAGGCCGCGATGTAGGCCCGCGAGGCGGCCGAGCACTTCTGGCCTGAGTACTCGAAGGCGCCTCGCACCAGCGCGGTGACCAGGGCTGTGCGGTCGGCTGTCGGGTGCGCGAGCACGAAGTCCTTGCCGCCGGTCTCGCCGACCAGGCGCGGGTAGGAGCGGTAGCCGGCGATGTTGGCGCCGACCTCGCCCCACAGGCCCTGGAACACCGCGGTCGAGCCGGTGAAGTGGATGCCGGCCAGCGCCGGGTGCCTCAGGACGACGTCGGAGATCTCCTTGCCGTGGCCCGGCAGCATGTTGATCACGCCGGCGGGAAGGCCGGCCTTCTCCAGCACCTCCACCAGGAAGTGCGCGGCGAAGGTCTGGGTGAGCGCGGGCTTCCAGACCACCGGGTTGCCCATGATGGCCGCCGAGGTCGGCAGGTTGCCGGCGATGGCGGTGAAGTTGAACGGGGTGATGGCGTACACGAAGCCCTCCAGCGGGCGGTACTCCATCCGGTTCCACACGCCCGGGGCGTTGTCGGGCTGGTCGGACATGATCTGCTGGGCGTAGGCCACGTTGTAGCGCAGGAAGTCGACGAGCTCGCACGCGGAGTCGATCTCGGCCTGCTGCACCGTCTTGCCCTGCCCCAGCATCGTGGCGGCGTTCATCGTGGCGCGGTACGGCCCGGCGATCAGGTCGGCGGCGCGCAGGAAGATCGCGGCCTTCTGGTCGAACGGCAGGGCCGCCCACGCGGGCGCGGCCGCCAGCGCGGCCTCGATGGCCGCCTCGGCGTCGGTGCCGTCGGCCTGCACGACCACGCCCAGCACGTGCGCGTGGTCCGACGGCATGGTCACCTCGAAGGTGTCGCCGCCGGAGCCGGGGCGGCGCTCACCGCCGATCCAGGCGTCGAGGGCGATGGGCCCGCCGCCGGCCAGCTCGGCCAGGCGCACCTCGAGCTCGGCGCGCTCGGGCGATCCGGGGGCGTAGCCCAGCACGGGCTCGTTGACGGGCACGGGAACTCGGGTCACGGCGTCCATGGGATTCATCTTAGGCACGCGCGCCGGACGATCCCCACACGGGACCCCGCGCCGCCGGGAAACCTCGCGCGCTCACGCGCCTCGACGCGCAATCATCCCGCCTTGGCGGCGGCCTCCCGGCGCTTCTTCGCGGCCTCCACCGACGCCTTGAGGGCCGCCACGAGGTCGACCACGTCGCCGCCGCCGGCCGCCGGCTCCTCCGTCGCCTCGGGGGCCGGGGCGTCGCCCAGCTTCGCCGCCACCACGGCCTCCAGCGCCTCGCGGTAGGAGTCGGTGAACTGCTCGGGGTCGTACGGCGCGGTCAGCTGGTCGATGAACATCTTGGCCATGTCGACCTCGCCCTTGGACGCCTTGATCTCGTCCGACGGCGCCGCGAACGAGCCGTCGCGCAGCTCGTCGGGCCACAGCAGCGTGTGCAGGACCAGCAGCTCGTCGGTCGCGCGGATCAGCGCCAGCGACTCCCGCGAGCGCAGCGCGACCTTGACCACGGCCACCTTCTTCGCCTTGCGCAGCGCCTCGCGCAGCAGCACGTAGGGCTTGGCCCCGGGGCCCTCGGCCTCCAGGAAGTAGGACTTGTTGAACGCCGTCGGCTCGATCTCGTCGAGCTCGACGAACTGGACGATCTCCACCTGCTTGGCGGTGGGCAGCGGCAGGTCGTCGAAGTCGGACGCCTCGAGGATCACCATCCGCCCGTCGGCCGACTCGTACCCCTTCGCGATCTCCGCGTAGGGGACCTCCTCGCCGCACACCTCGCAGACGCGCTTGTACTTGATGCGTCCGCCGTCCTTGGGGTGCACCTGCCGGAACGTGACGTCCTTCTCCTCGGTGGCGCTGTAGAGCTTCACCGGGATCGTGACGAGGCCGAAGCTGACGGCACCCTTCCACAAGCTACGAGGCATGCCCCCTAGTGTGACAGGCGCTCCCACTCGGAGGAACCGTGCCACAGCAGCTCGGTGGTGCGCAGCAGGTCGCTGACCTCGTCCGCCTCCCACGCCGCGTCGAGGTCGGTATCCCCCACGGCGGCCCGCGCGGCCGTGGCCTTGGCGGCGCCCGCCTCGTCGTCGGCGAAGAGGCTCTCCACGGCCGACCAGGCGACGCGCTCGGCCACCACCGCGCCGAACTCGGCGGGTTCCGCGCCGGCCGCGTCGGTTTCGCACACGGCCACGAGCCGGACGCCGTGGGCCAGCATCCCCGCCACCCCGGCGACCTCGAGCAGGGTCAGGTCGGTGTCCTCGCCCTCGGGCCCACCCAGGCCGAACGCCTCGAGGAACAGGGGCGTCGCGGCGAAGCCGGTCACGTCACGAACGCCGGTGGAGGCCCAGTCCGCCAGGTCGGCGGGGGCCAGGGGCACGAAGACGAGCATGGCCCCATCGTCTCACGCGCCATCCACAAGGGGCGCCACCAGTCTCTGGCTCCGGGACACCGATCCCGCGCACAGTGGGGTCATGAGCCTGCCTGCCACCCCCCTGGCGCCGCCGTCGGCCCCCTCGACCCGGCCGCCCCTGCTGCGCCTGGTGCCACCGCCAGCCGAGGACGCCCCGACCCAGGAACCCCTGCCGGGCGAGCACGACGCGGCGCCCACCACGACCACCGAGGGGGTGGCCGCCGACGCCGAACGTGCCGCGGTCACGATCGCACGGGCGCTCGCCGAGGTACTGGCCGGAAATCGGAACCCGGCCCAGGTGCGGCCGGCGCTGGTGCCGCGCGTGGCCCACCTGCTCGACCACCTGGTGCGCAGCGGTGCCGCCGAGGGCATGCGGCTGGCAGGCCTGCGGCTGCAGAGCCCCCGCGACGGGGTCGTCGAGGCGACGGGCAGGCTGGCGTCCCCGCGGCGGTGCGCCGCGTTCGCCCTGCGCCTGGAGCGCCGGCCACGGCGCTGGGCCGTCACCGTCCTGGAGGCCGCCCTCGCCCCCGACGGGCGGGTGGCCGCCCGCTCGTGAGGATCAGCGGCGCTTCTTGTTGGAGCGGCGCTGCTTGCGGTTCTGCGGGGGCACGGGCGGCTGCACGGCCTCGGCGTCGTCCGTCGCCACCTCGGCACCGGTCTCGTCCTCGGTGTGCACCTCGACGCCGCCGCCCTCCTCCGGGCCGGAGTAGGTGAGCTGGCGCGCGGCACCGGCCACGTCGACGGCCGCACCCTGGGCGTCCCGGACGACGCCCACCTGGGGCGCGGCCTGCTGCGGTGTGACGTTGACCTCGAGGTTGAACACGAAGCCGATCGACTCCTCGAGGAAGGCGTCCATCATGGCGTTGAACATGTCGCCGCCCTCGCGCTGGTACTCGATGAGCGGGTCGCGCTGGGCCATGGCGCGCAGGCCGATGCCCTCGCGCAGGTAGTCCATCTCGTAGAGGTGCTCGCGCCACTTGCGGTCGAGCACCGACAGCACGACGCGGCGCTCGACCTCGCGCATGATCGGCGCCGTGAGCTGCTGCTCGCGGGCGTCGTAGGCGCGGTCGGCGTCGGCGAGGAAGTCGTCGACGAGCTGGTCGGCGGTGGCCGACCCGTCCTCGTAGTCGGCCTGGTCCAGGCCCACCGGGTACAGGGTGCGCAGCTGCGACCACAGGGAGTCGAGGTCCCAGTCCTCGGCGAAGCCCTCGGTGTGGTTGCGCACGACCTGCTCGACGACCTTGCCGGTCGCGTCGCGCAGGCGGGTGTCGACGTCGGCGCCCTCGAGCACGCGGCGGCGGTCGCCGTAGATGGTGTGGCGCTGGCGGTTCATCACGTCGTCGTACTTGAGGACATTCTTGCGCATCTCGAAGTTCTGGCTCTCGACCATCTCCTGCGCCTTGGCGACGGAGTTGGTGACCTGCTTGTTCTCGATCGGAACGTCGTCGGGGACGTTGAGGGCCAGCAGGACGCGCTCGATGAGGTCGGCCTGGAACAGGCGCATCAGGTCGTCCTGCAGCGACAGGTAGAACCGGGACTCACCCGGGTCGCCCTGGCGGCCGGAGCGACCGCGCAGCTGGTTGTCGATGCGGCGGCTCTCGTGGCGCTCGGAGCCCACGACGTACAGGCCGCCCAGCTCGACGACCTCGGCGTGCTCGGCGTCGCACTGCGCCTCGACCTGCGGGTAGAGCTCGGCCCAGGCGGCCTCGTACTCCTCGGGGCCCTCGACGGGGTCGAGGCCCTTCTCGCGGAGCATCGCGTCGGTGAGGAACTCGGCGTTGCCGCCCAGGATGATGTCGGTGCCTCGACCGGCCATGTTGGTGGCGACGGTGACCGCACCCTTGCGCCCGGCGAGGGCCACGATCGCGGCCTCGCGCGCGTGGTTCTTCGCGTTCAGCACCTCGTGCGGCACCCCGGCCCGGACCAGGCGCTTGCTCAGCAGCTCCGACTTGGCCACGGACGCCGTGCCCAGCAGGACGGGCTGGCCGGCCTCGTGCCGCTGCACGACGTCGGCGACGACCGCGTCGAACTTGGCGTCCTCGGTGCGGTAGATCAGGTCGGGCTGGTCGACGCGGACCATCGGTCGGTTGGTGGCGATCGGCAGCACGCCGAGGCCGTAGATCTTCTGGAACTCGCTCTCCTCGGTCTTGGCCGTACCGGTCATGCCCGCGAGCTTGTCGTACATGCGGAAGTAGTTCTGCAGCGTGATCGTGGCGAGGGTCTGGAACTCCTCCTTGATCTCCACGCCCTCCTTGGCCTCCAGGGCCTGGTGCAGGCCCTCGGAGTAGCGCCGGCCCGCCAGCGTGCGGCCGGTGAACTCGTCGACGATCACGACCTCGCCGTCACCGGTGACCATGTAGTCCTTGTCGCGGGCGAACAGTTCCTTGGCCTTGATGGCGTTGTTCAGGTAGCTGATCAGCGGCGTGTTGGCCGACTCGTAGAGGTTGTCGATGCCCAGCCGGTCCTCGACCAGGCCGATGCCCGGCTCCAGGACCGAGATGGTCTTCTTCTTCTCGTCGACCTCGTAGTGGGTGTCGCGGATCATCCGCTTCGCCAGTCGGGCGAACACCGGGTACCACTGCTTGTTGTCCTCGGCGGGGCCGGAGATGATCAACGGCGTACGCGCCTCGTCCACCAGGATCGAGTCGACCTCGTCGACGATCGCGTAGTGGTGGCCGCGCTGGACGCAGTCCTCCAGCGACAGGGCCATGTTGTCGCGCAGGTAGTCGAAGCCGAACTCGTTGTTCGTGCCGTAGGTGATGTCGGCGGCGTAGGCAACCCGGCGCTCGGCGGGGGTCATGTGCTGCAGGATGACGCCGGTCTCCAGGCCCAGGAAGTGGTGCACGCGGCCCATCTGCTCGGACTGGTACTTGGCCAGGTAGTCGTTCACCGTGACGACGTGGACGCCCTTGCCGGTCAGCGCGTTGAGGTAGCTGGGCAGCGTCGCGGTCAGGGTCTTGCCCTCACCGGTCTTCATCTCGGCGATGTTGGCCTGGTGCAGGGCTGCCCCGCCCATGAGCTGCACGTCGAAGTGTCGCTTGCCGAGCACGCGCCGGGACGCCTCGCGCACCGTCGCGAACGCCTCGGGGAGCAGGTCGTCGAGCGTCTCGCCCGCCTCGAGGCGGGTGCGGAACTCGGCGGTCATGCCGCGCAGTTCCTCGTCGCTCATGGCCTCGAACTCGGACTCGATGGAGTTCACCTGGTTGGCGATCGCCTCGAGGCGCTTGATCTGGCGTCCCTCGCCCAGGTGCATCAACTTGTCGAACAGGCCCACGTCTCGTGCTTCCTCGTCGTCCACTCAGGCGCCGGGGTCGGCACCATCCCCCATCGTAGGGGGTCCGCCCGCGGGCGGCTCACACCGCCGGTGCAAGGCGGGCGGCCAGCGTGCCGCGCGGCGCCACCGCGACCTCGGACAGGCCCAACCAGCCCGCCATCAGGTGCAACTCGGACGCCAGCGCCCCGGCCACGTCGCCGGCGCGGTCCCCCGCCCAGTCCTCCAGCCAGGCGGACTGGACCCGCAGGACGCCGGCGGCACGGTCGGCCTTGAGATCGACCCGGGCGGCGGGCCGGTCGCCGAACCAGAAGAGGTACACGTAGTAGCCGTACTGCCGCTGCGGCTCGGGCACGTAGATCTCGATGCGGAAGTACGTGCCGAACAGCTTCTCCAGCCGCTTCCGCTCGAAGACCGACGAGTCGAACGGGCTGACCAGGGCCTGCGCGTGCAGGCTGCGCGGCAGCCGCGCCTCGTGCCACAGCCAGTGCCGGCCGGGCACGCCCACCACCTCGACCGGCTCGAGCAGGCCCCGGGCCTGGAGCCGCCCCACGGCCGCCAGCGCGGAGGCCTGCCCGAGGTAGAAGTACTCGGCCAGGGCGGTCAGGTCGGCGACGCCGAGGGCGCGGGCCGCCCGGGCCACGAGGATGTCGCGGGCGTCGGCGTCCGACGGGTCGGGGGTGGCGAGGACGGCCGGCGGCAGCACCCGCTCGGTGATGTCGTAGCGCCGCTCGAAGGTGGGGTTGCGGCCGGCGACGCTGAGCGTGCCGACGTTGAACAGGTGCTCCAGCACGTACTTGGCCTCGGACCAGTTCCAGCCCCAGTGCACCTTCTGCCGGACCTCGTCGTGCTCGACCTGGCGCGGGGTGAGCGGGCCGTGCGCGGCCACGTCGGCGAGGATCCGGTCGGCCAGGTCGGGGTGTCGGCCGAGGATCTCGATGACGCGGCGGTTGTCGTCGGCGGCCCAGGCGCGCTTGCGCACCCGCAGGGCGGGCTCGAGCCTCACGTCGATGAGGCTGGCGGCGTGGCCCCAGTACTCGAAGACGCGGCGCGGCGCCCACGACCACGCCCGCTCGACCAACCCCGGGTCGTAGGGGCCCAGGCGCGCAAACAGTGGCATCAGGTGCGCGCGCACGGCGACGTTGACCGAGTCGATCTGGAACTGGGCCACCCGGTCGATCTCGGCCTGGACGTGGCGCATGGTCGGGACCGCCGGGCGCGGGCGCCCGAACCCCTGGGCGGCGAGCGCGATCCGACGGGCCTGCGCGTGGGACAGGCGGCGGCCGGGCATCAGGATCGCTCCCGACGCCCGGCCGCCTCGTACTGCTGGGTCACTCCTTGCCGTCGACGTCCAGGTGGATCACGCCGTAGTCGTAGGCCTTGCGGCGGTAGACGACGCTGGGGGCGCCGGACTCGGCGTCCACGTAGAGGAAGAAGTCGTGGCCCACGAGCTCCATCTCGTCCAGGGCCTGCGCCAGCGTCAGCGGGGTCGCGGGGAAGATCTTCTCGCGGACGACCAGCGGGCCGTCACCGGTGACCTCGAGCCCGGCGATGCGGCGCACCTGCGGGCCGTCCTCGGCCTGCGCGCCGGCGTCGGCGGTCGCGGGCACCTCGAGGGTGTCGGACACGCGGAGCCCGCGGTGGACCTTGCGCCGGTCGGCGGCACGACGCAGCTGCGCCTTCATCTTGTCGAGCGCGTGCTCGAAGGCGACCGACTTGTCGTCGGCGGACGCGACGGACCGGACGACCGGTCCCTTCCCGATGAGGGTGATCTCCACCTGGATGGCCTGGTCCGGTTGCTTGTGCTGGTTCGTCGAGACCTGCACCTCCACCCGCTGGACCCGATCGCGGAACCGCTCGATGCCGGTGATGCGCTCGGCAACCTTCTCCCGGAAGTCGTCCGAGATGGTGCAGCGACGGCCGGTGACGATGACGTCCATGTCAACCTCCTGTGTCGGGAAACAACAACGGCACCCGCGCCCACCCCTCCGACCGAGGGTCGGAAGCTGGCGTGTGTGCCATACCCACAACCTAGCACCGGCGACCGTCCCGGCGGGGGGTGGCGGCCACGATCGCGCAGGCCGTCGGCGGGGTCCCCGCCGACGCGAGCGCGCGACACGCCTCGACGAGGCTTGCCCCCGTGGTGGCGAGGTCGTCGACCACCACCAGCGTCCCCTCCGGGGCGGGCCGGGCGCCCAGCGCGCCCGCCAGGTTCGTGCGGCGCTGCCGCTCGTCCAGGCCGGACTGGTCGGCCACCGCCCGGGTGTGGGACAGCACCGGGGCCACCCGTGTCGCCAGCCCGGACGCCGCGAGCCGGCGGGCCGCCGTCCGGGCCAGCAGGAGCGTGGTGTCCAGCCCGCGCTCACGCACGGTCGCCCGCTGCGAGGGCATGGGCACGAGCACCAGCGGGTCGGGGCGTCCGGGACCGCGCCGGAGGGCGTCCGCCACCGCCAGGGCGAGCGCGGCCCCGAGCACGCCGCCCAGCCACCAGCCCGTGCGCTCCTTGTAGGCGAGGATGCAGCGCTGCCACAGCTCCTCGTACCGGGCCGCGGCCACAACGGGCACGAACGGCACCGGCGCGGCCGGCAGCGCCACGGCGAAGGGTTCGGCCGCAGCCACCTCTGCGGCGCAGGCCGCGCACAGGTGGGCGCACGGCGCGCGGCACCCCGGGCACGCCGAGCCGAGCAGCAACGACGCCGCGGCGTCCACCCAACCGGCCAGCACGCCCTACAGGTATAGGCGGCCCGTGTCAGGGATAGAAGATCGTCGTCAGGCCGGTCGCGTGGCTCGACCAACGGAAGTCGCTGTTGTAGCGCCACACCGCGCCCTCGGCCGAGCGCACCATCGGGGGCACGCCGGGCGCGACGGCGAGTTCCACCAGGTCGGTGGCCGCGGACGGCCCGATCGGGACCACGGTGGAGCCGTCCTGGGCGACCGCCAGCACGCTGGTGGTGCGCCCGTCGGAGACCAGGACCAGCAACGAGTCCGCCGCACGCCAGCCCACGTCGAGCACCGTCAGTTGGGCCAGGGACCCGGTGGCCACGTTGAGCTCGCGCCACCCGTCGACCACGGGCAGCGTGTCGGCGTCGGTGACCCGGGCCAGCCCGAGCACCTGCTGGCCGCCCGGGCGCTGCACGACGAGGGCGACGCGCGTCCCGTCCGGGGACAGCCGGAAGGCCTGGATCAGTCCCTCGCCGAGGTCGGTCGCCGTGCCGAGCGCCCACTCCCCCTGCGGGGAGACCACCGCGAGCTCGCCGGCGTCGTTGTTGACCCACACCGCGCCCTCGCGCGAGAACTGCGGGCGGCGCAGCCCGGCGGAGGTGCCGAGCGGCCGCAGCACCGCCTCGCCGAGGGGGGCCAGCTCCAGCCCGGACCGGTCCGCGCTGACCGCCACGGCCACCAGGGCGTCCTGACGCACGGCCGCGTGCGTCGCAGCGGTGACGCCGGGCGCGACGCGCAGGTTCTGGCCGCTCCCGGGGCCCTCCATGACGCGGACGACCTGCCCCTGCTCCAGCCCGAACAGCTGGCGGCTGCCCTGGCGGGGGGCGGGGTCGGCCTCGGGGAAGCCCGTGACCGGGATGACCTGGCCGTACGGCTCGACGGCCCAGGGCTCCTCGCCGGCCCAGCCGACCGAGACGGCGACGACCGACTCGAACGAGCGGTAGCTCCACACCAGTTGCGTGGCCAGCGCGATCCGCTGCGCGGGGTCGAGGTCGGACGCCCCGCGGGTCAGTTCGACGCGGGCCACCCCGGTGGAGGTGACGACCGCGCTCGCGAGCCGGATGCCCGGCAGGGCCGGCTCGACCGCGGGGGCCAGCCACTCGGTGGCGCCCCAGACGACCGCACGGGCGGTGCCCTCGTAGGCCCCCGGGCCCCGGGGGTAGAAGCGCGGGTCGGGCACCAGCCAGCTTCCGCCCGGCGCGTAGAAGTACGGGGTGACCCGGGTGAACGCGCTCGAGAACAGGTACTCAGAGATCAGCAGTCCCGCGGGCGGGTTGCTGATCCTCCACTGGTCGTCGTCGTCGCGGACCAGCCCGAAGTCGTGCTCGATCGTCTCCGTCGACTGCCGGTAGGCGCCCTGGGAGTCGAGGGTGCCGACCACGGGGGCGCGCAGCGTGGCGTTGGTCTCGGTGGCGACCACGGGGTTGCCCTCGGCGTAGATGCGCACGCCGGCCTCCGGGCTCCAGGTCCGGGACGCCTCGGGCGTCAGGTAGGCCCGGGCCACCGAGTAGTCGGGCTGGTAGGACGCCATGGCGTGCAGGAAGCCCTCGACCACCGTGATGGCGGTCGCGTTGCGGCCCGGGGGCGCGGGCGCGATCTCCACGCCGGGGTTGAGCCGGCCCGGGGCCGCGGACACGCGCTCGACGGGGCCGGTGGTGGGCACGCCGCTGCAGCCGGCCAGGGCCACGGCCAGCACGAGCACGGCCAGGAGCAGGCGCCTCACCACGTCCTCCTCTCGGCGGGGACGACCGGCAGGGGCGACTCCCCGACCTCCCCGCCCGCGTCCCGGGGCAGGGTGAGCCGGAACTGGGCCCCGTGGCCCGGACGCCCCCACGCGTTGAGCCAGCCGCCGTGCAGCTGGGCGTCCTCGAGGGCGATCGACAGGCCGAGGCCGGAGCCGCCGACGGTGCGCTGGCGGGACGGGTCGGCCCGCCAGAACCGGGTGAAGACCTGGTGGGCCTGGGCGGCGCTGAAGCCGACCCCGTGGTCGCGCACGGTGACGGCGACCGCGGTCTGGTTGGCCCCGATGGTGAGCACCACGTCGCGCCCCTCGCCGTGCTCGATGGCGTTGCTGAGCAGGTTGGAGATGATCCGCCGCACCCGGCGCGGGTCGACGCGGCAGCGCACCTCCTCGGGGGCGTCCAGGACAAGGCGGGTGGCGTTGGCGTCGGCGAGGGGCCGCTGGGCGGCGACCTCTGCGGCGACCAGCGAGACCAGGTCGACGTCGTCGACCTGGAGTTCGGCGGCGCCGGCATCGAAGCGGCTGATCTCGAGCAGCTCGGTGAGCAGCGACTCGAACCGGTCCAGCTCCCCCTTGAGCAGCTCGGTGGAGCGGCGGGTCACCACGTCGAACTCCTCGCGCTCGTCGTAGAGCACGTCGGCGGCCATGCGGACGGTCGTCAGCGGCGTCCGGAGCTCGTGGCTCACGTCGGAGACGAACTGCCGCTGCACCAGCGACAGGTTCTCCAGCTGCTGGATCTTGCGGCCGAGCTCGTCGGCCATGTGGTTCATGGAGCGGCCGAGGCCGGCGAGGTCGTCGGAACCCCGGATCTGCATGCGCTCGTCGAGGTGCCCCGCCGCGATCCGCTCGGATGTCACGCGCGCCGCCCGAATCGGCCGCAGCGCCTGCAGGGAGATCAGGTACATCAGGCCGGTGATCAGCGGCAGGAACACCGCGGCGGCGGTGAGGGCCGAGCGCTGCACGACCTGGAGCGTCTGCTCCTCCTGCTCCATCCCGAACAGGAAGTAGACCGGGTAGCGCCCCGAGCCGGGCGCGAGCAGCGCACCGCCCACCACGAGGCCGGTCCGCGGCGTCCGCCCGTCGGTGAACTCGATGGAGGTCGGGGTGGTGAACAGGTCCTGTCCCCCCTCCTGCACGGCCTCGCGGATCGGCTCGGGCACCGACGCAACGTCGACACCGGCCGAGGTGATGTCGGAGACCGGTCCGGTGATCACCACCTCGTACTGGTTGCCGACGTTGCCGCGGCTGGCGGCGTCGCGGGCCAGCAGGGTGAGGCGCTCGTTGACGGTGGACGTGCGCAGGTCGGCGTCCCGCAGCGAGGCCTGCATGCCCTCGAGCACCGCGGACGCCTCGGACACCGACTGGTCGGTCTTCGCCTCCAGGATGCCGCGGGTCGACTGGTCGACGAGCAACCAACCGGTGACGCCGAACACGGCCAGCGCCGCGACCACGCTGTTGGTGACCACCCGGAACGACAGGGAGCGCGACCACCACCGTGCCGGGGAACGGAGCACCCTGCCGAGCCGGCTCATGGGGCCGTCGGGGTCCCCGCGCGGTAGCCGATGCCGCGCACCGTCACGATGATCTCGGGGTGCTCGGGGTCGGCCTCGATCTTGCTGCGCAGCCGCTGCACGTGCACGTTGACCAGGCGGGTGTCGCCGGGGTGGCGGTAGCCCCACACCTCCTGCAGCAGCAGCTCGCGGGTGAACGCCTGGCGCGGCTTGCGGGCCAGCGCGAGGAGCAGGTCGAACTCCAGCGGGGTGAGCGCGATCGGCTCGTCGCCGCGGAGGACCGTGTGGGCGTCCACGTCGATGACGATGTCGCCGATGCGGAGGACGGCTGCGTCCTCCCCCGCCGCGGCCGAGCGGCGCAGGCGGGTCTTGACGCGGGCCAGCAGCTCCTGGGTCTTGAAGGGCTTGGGCACGTAGTCGTCGGCGCCGGCCTCGAGGCCCTCCACGACGTCGGAGGTGTCGGACTTGGCGGTGAGCATGACGATCGGCACGTCGGACTCGGCGCGCAGGTCGCGGCACACGTCGACGCCGTCGCGGCCGGGCAGCATGAGGTCGAGCAGCACGAGGTCGGGCCGGAAGCGCCGGAACTCCTCCAGCACCTCGTCGCCGCGACCCACCCACACCGTGTCGAAGCCCGACGCCTGCAGCACGATCTGCAGCATCTCGGCCAGCGCGGCGTCGTCGTCGACCACCAGCACCTTGCTGCCGTCCACACTCACCGATCCCCCTTGGTCGTCAGTTCAGTTCCGGCGTGGGCGTCCACGTGGACAACCAGCCTAGTTGGCCCCCCTGCCGGGCGAGCACGCGCCGCCACAGCGTTTCGGGATCCGGGTCGAACACATCCGCGTGGAGCGCCCGGACCGGGTGCCACATCCCCTGCGCCACCTCGCCCTGCAACTGGCCCGGCGCCCACCCGGCGTAGCCGGCGAAGATGCGCAGGTCGCTGTAGGCATCGGTGGCCAGCTCGATCGGCGTCTCCAGGTGCAGCAGGCCCACCCGGTCGAACAACGGACGCCAGCCCGGCGGCTCCTCGGTGGGGTGGCTGGGGGTGGCCAGGCAGATCGCCCCCTCCTGCGACACCGGGCCCCCGTCGTAGAGGCGGTGGGGCCAGGTCGTCAGCGCGTCCCAGCCGGGCAGCACGCTGGCCAGGTCCACCCCGGTGAAGGCGTTGAGCACCACGCCGAGGGCGCCCGAGGCGTCCACGTCGAGCAGGAGCACCACGGACCCGTCGAACACCCCGTCGGTCAGTTCGACCCCGGCCACGAGCAGCGTGCCGGGCTCGATCGGCGCGTTGGTGATCTCCGGGTCCACGGGCCCATCCTGCCACGGCGCCCCCACCCGGGGTCCGAGCCGGGCCGGACGCCCCGCGTTAGGTGTAGCCGATGCCCAACGCCGCCGCGAGGTGGGATCCGTTCGGGCTGGACCCCAGCAGCCAGGTCTGCGGCACCTCGGGCACGGTGGTCATCAGTGGGTGCCCGGCGAACGGGTGGTCCTCGGGGAAGGACTCGTACAACCAGGCCAGGGTCTCCAGGACCTGCTGCTGGTGATCGGCCTGCGCGGGGTGCTGGCGGTTCTGCTGCAACGCCAGGTCGAGCACCGGGCCGGCGGTCGCCCGCCCCATGCCCAGGTCGATCCGCCCGGGCGCCATCGCCTCCAACTGCTCGAACAGCTCGGCGACCTTGAAGGGGCTGTAGTGGTTCATCAGGACCGCCCCGACCCCAACCTGATCCGGTACGTGGTGGCTGCCGCGGCGGCGATCAGCAGCTCGGGGTGGTGGGATGCCCCCGAGCGGCTCAGGTGGTGCTCGGCGAACCAGACCCGGTGGTAGCCCAGGCCCTCGGCGTGCCGGACGTTCTCCAGCGCGTCGGCCAGGGCGTCCTTCTCGGAGGTACCGGGGGCCACGGTCCCGAGGTCGACGATGGACAGTCTCATGACGAGCGGCTCCTCGACGTCGATGGTGCGAAACGCACGATGCGACGAGGGTAATGGGCCGGGACAAGGGCGTTTGGGTGAGCGAAGGGCCCGGCTGCACGAGCAGCCGGGCCCTTCACAACACAGGGGTGGAGGTGGCGGGAGTCGAACCCGCGTCCTCGAGAGGCGAACCAGGTCTTCTCCGGGCGCAGCCGATGGTGTCGTTCTACTCGGCCCCCGTGCTCGTCATCGGCACGTCACGGACAGGCCCAGCCCTGGTTGAGTCCCGATCGTCCGCCACGGCGCCAGACGACCAGCAAGCCTTCAAGATGAGGCCAGGATCCGGACGGAAGGCACGTCCGGGCTGACCCTTCGATCACTGATCAGGCAGCGAGAGCGAAGTCTGCACGAGAGTTGTCGGCAGTTATTGGTTTCCGGCATTCGTTAACGAGATGTCGCCGGCTCCTCGGCCCGCTTCTCCTGGGACTACCGTCCCAAGTCGAAACCAGTCACCCCCTGTTGAGTTGTCCCTCCCGGTCTCCCGGGAGCACTCCAGTATACGTCCCCGGAGCGCGGCGTTCCAGTCAGCGACGACACTCACACATAGTCCCCGCGTAGCAGGGTGCTGTGCCTCACAGACTTTCCCCGCGTGAGGGGGTGGGGCCGGCCACGATGGGGTGTGCGGCTTGAGGAGAAGTTGTCGATGAAGGCCAG